>DAOTYM010000514.1:0-4238 GCA_034434775.1 Anaerolineae bacterium
CCACCGAGAGGGGGGCCAAGGCTGAGCCGAAGAGGAAGGGGGCCGGCGCGCCAAACCCCTGCCAGGGCCCCACCCCCTGCCACAGGATCCCAGCGATGAGGCTCGCCGGGAAGGCGGTGAGCCCCACAGCCGCGTTGTAGACGCCGTAGGCCGTGCCCCGCTTCTCCTCTGGCACCAGGTCCGCCACCAGGGCCTTGGCCACCCCCTCCACCATGCCGTAGTAGAGGCCGTACAGGCCGTAGAGGGCCCAGACCTGCCACCCTCTGCGGGCCAGGGCGAAGCCCAGGTAGATCAGCCCGTACACCAGCCACCCGCCCACGATGAGCCGGCGCCGCCCCACGCGGTCCGAGAGCGCCCCGGCCGGGCCCGAGACGAGGGTGTAGATGGCGTTGAAGGTCAGGAGCATGCCCAGCACCTGGAGCACCGAAAGGCCGCGCTCCTGGGCCCGGAGGATGAGGAAGGCGTCCGAGGAGTTGCCCAGCGTGAAGAGGACGACGATGGCCAGGAAGGCCTTGAACCGCCGGTCCAGCCCAGCGAGGGAGAGGGCGGGGCGCTCGGCCCTGGCGGGGCGGGCAGCCCGCGCTTCCTGGGCGCCTAGCGCCAGCACCAGCACCCCAAGGACCGCCGGTACGACGCTCACAAGCACCACCCGCTGGAAGGCGGCGCGCTCCAGGCGCGCGCTGCCGGTCTGGGCCATCCAGACCACGAGGAGAGCGATGAGGATGCCCAGGAAGGCCCCGGCCGTGTCCCCGGCCCGGTGGACGCCGAAGGCGATCCCCCGCTGGTCCTCCCCCACCGAGTCGGCGATGAGGGCGTCCCGGGGCGCGGTGCGGATGCCCTTGCCCACCCGGTCCGCAAAGCGCACCAGGAGCACTCCAGGCCAGGTGGTGGCGAAGTACAGGAACGGCTTGGCCACGGCAGAGAGGCCGTAGCCAGCCACCGTGATCCACTTGCGCTGCCCCAGGAGGTCCGAAAGCCACCCGGAGAAAATCTTGAGCAGGCTGGCCGTGGTCTCGGCGATCCCCTCAATGAGGCCGATGACGCTCGTCTTGGCCCCCAGGACGTTGGCCAAAAAGAGGGGCAGGAGGTTGAGGACCATCTCGCTGGAGACATCGGTGAGGAAACTGGTGGCGCTCACGGCCCAGACATTGCGCGGCAGGCTCCTCAACCCGGCGCGGGGGCGCTCTTTCGCCGCGACATCCATCGCCTATCTCCTTTCTCCTCTCCGGTGAGGGAGCGGCCTCCCTCACCCATCCTTCCGCGCCCAGTCGTAGGGGATCTGGTCGGTGTGGGCCGGCAGGCGGTACTCGTCCGGCTGGTCGTAGCGGTAGAGTTCCGTGGGCACGTTGACGATGAGGGCCATCTCCTGGCTGATCCCCTTGAAGCCATGCATCACCCCCGGCGGGATGACCAGGAGCATGGGGTTCAGGGTGCCCATGAAGAACTCGTTGACCTCGCCGTAGGTGGGCGAATCCTCGCGGGCGTCGTAGAGGACCACCTTGGCCATCCCAGCGATGCAGATGAAGTAGTCCGTCTGGACCTTGTGGTAGTGCCACCCCTTCACCACGCCTGGGTAGACCGCCGTCACGTAGACCTGGCCGAACTTCTGGAACTCCTCCCAGTCGGAGCGCAGGAGTTCCATCAGGAAGCCCCGTTCGTCGGGGATGAGGCGCAGTTTGCGGGTGCGGACTCCGTGGATCACGGGCATCCTCCTTGTGGGGGTCTCGTTCGGGGCCTCAGGCCCACCACGGCTTGGGGAGGGGCTCGCTGAGCATCGCTTCCCGCAGGCAGGCGATGGCCTTGCGCAGGCCCTCCATCACCGAGGCCAGGGCGTCCTCGTGCTCAATGGAGAGGACGTAGTCGTACCCTGCCAGGCGCAGCGCGCTGACGATCCGTTTCCACACCTCCACGCCGTGCCCGTAGCCCACCGAGCGGAAGACCCAGGACCGCTTGTCCACCTGGGCGTAGGGCCGGGTGTCCAGCACGCCGTCGGAGGCGCAGTTGTAGGGGTCAATGTACGTATCTTTGGCGTGGACGTGGTAGATGGCCCCCTTCAGGGTGCGGATGGCGGCCACCGGGTCAATCCCCTGCCAGAAGAGGTGGCTGGGGTCAAAGTTCGCGCCGGCCACCGGCCCCACCGCTTCCCTCAGGCGCAGGAGGGTGGGCGGGTTGTAGACGGAGAACCCCGGGTGCATCTCAAAGGCCAGTTTCACGCCGTGCTCCTCGGCGAAGGGGGCTGCCTTCCGCCAGTAGGGGATGATGCGCTCGTTCCACTGCCATTCCAGGGCCTGGCTGAAGTCCGTGGGCCAGGGGCAGGTGATCCAGTTGGGGGTCTTATCTTCGGGCCCGCCGCCCGGGCAGCCGGAGAAGAGGTTGACCACGGGCACGCCCAGCGCGGCGGCCAGGCGCACGGCATCGCGGTAGGCCTGGTCGGAGCGGCGCGCCACGGCCTCGTCCGGGTGCAGGGGATTGCCGTGGCAGGAGATGGCGCTGATGATGAGGTTGCGCCGGGCGAAGGCATCCTTCACGGCCTGGAGTTTGGCCGGGCTCGCCAGGACTTCCTGGGGCTCCACGTGCCGGCGGCGGGGGTAGATGCCCACCCCCAGTTCCACCGCCTCCAGGCCCAGGCTGGCGACGAGGTCCAGCATCTCCTCCAGATCGTACTGCTGGAGCAGGGTGGCGTACACGCCCAGTTTCATCGGTGAGGCCCTCCTTGGAAGCAAGCGAAGGGTGCACAAAAAGCGACTCTATGGTAGCACGGGCCGGGGCATCTGTCAAAGGCGCGCCCTTCTCCGTTGCGCAACCCCCGTGCGCGGGGTATAATGGGCCACGGTCCGCGGGGCCTGGCCTTTCCATCTGACCCCGCGCCCAGAGACACTTGTACCGCTGGAGGGAAGGAGCCCCCATGTCCGCCGCCCGTCCCCTTTCCAGGCTGGAACTCCTCCGCGCCATGGGCACGGTGATGGGCGCCTTCCTCCTGAGCCGTGCCTTGGGGCTCCTGCGCGAACTCATCATCGGGCAGCAGTTCGGCACCAGCGGCCAGTTGGACGCGTACCTGGCGGCCTTCCGCATCCCGGACCTCCTCTTCCAACTGATGGCCGGGGGTGCGCTGGCCTCGGCCTTCATCCCCACCTTCTCCGGTTTCCTGGCTCAGGAGGACGAGCGGGGGGCATGGTACCTGATGAGCAACGTGGTCAACGCCCTCCTCCTGTTGCTCGCGGGGCTTTCGGTCCTGGCGGGGGTTTTCGCCCCGGCCCTGGTCTCGCACGTGGTTGCGCCGGGCTTCCCGCCGGAGCGCCAGGCCCTGACCGCGCACCTGATGCGGATCATGCTCATCTCGCCCGCCGTCTTCGGTGTCAGCGGGGTGCTCATGGGCGTCCTGAACTCCTTCGGGCGCTTCCTGCTGCCGGCCCTGGCGCCGGCGGCCTACAACCTGTGCATCATCCTGGGGGCCTGGCTTCTGGGGCCCCGCATGGGCGTGCAGGGGTTGGCGCTGGGGGCCGTGGCTGGGGCCTGGCTCCACCTGGGGGTGCAGTTGCCGGGGCTTTCGCGCCTGCGGCCCCGGTACACGCTGGCCCTGGACCTGCGCTTCGCTGGCCTCAGGGAGGTGGCGCGGCTCATGCTCCCCCGCAGCCTGGGGCTGGGCATTGTGCAACTGAACTTCCTGGTGAACACCGTGCTGGCCTCCGGGCTGGCGGCTGGCAGCCTGGCGGCCCTCAACTACGCCTGGCTCCTGATGCTCCTGCCCCAGGGCATCCTGGCCCAGGCGGTGGGCACGGCGGTTTTCCCCACCCTCTCGGCGCTGGCGGCGCAGGCGCGCCTGGACGAAATGCGGGAGACCCTGGCCGACACCCTCCGGGGGCTCCTGTTCCTGGCCTTCCCGGCCAGCGTGGGGCTCTTCTTCCTGCGGAGGCCCCTGGTGGAGGCGCTGTTCCAGCGGGGGGCCTTTACCGTGCAGTCCACGGACCTGGTCTCGGCCGCCCTGGCTTTCTACGCCTTCGGGCTGGTGGCCCACAGCGCCCTGGAGGTCATCGCCCGGGCCTTCTACGCCCTGCACGACACCCTGACGCCGGTCCTGGTGGGCGGGCTGGCGATGCTCGTGAACGTGGTGCTGGGCGTGGCAGCGGTGCTGGCCCTGCGGCACCGGCCCGATGCCCACGCCTACCTGGCCCTGGCCAACACGGTAGCCACCACGGCCGAGGCGGGGATCTTGCTGGGGCTCCTGCGGAGGCGGCTGG
>DAOTYM010000515.1:0-2473 GCA_034434775.1 Anaerolineae bacterium
TGACCATGGTAGGTGGCACGGAACTCGGACCCGAAGAGGCTTGGACGGCAGCCTTGGGCGAACTGCAAGTGCTCATGACGCCAGCGACCTTCAACACCTGGCTGCGGGACTGCCACCTGCTGGCGTACGAAGACGGGACCTTCGTGGTGGGGGTCCCTAACGCCTTTGCCAGGGACTGGCTGGACAACCGCCTTCGCTCCACCATCACCCGCACCCTGACCGGCATCATGGGCCGCTCGGTGGAGGTCCGGTTTGTGGTCCACCAGACCAAAGGGCGCCGGCAGACCTGGGTGCCCGTGGCCGCGCCTCCGCCCGCCGAAGAGGCGGAGGTGGGGAACGGCTTGGCCAGCAGGACGCTCAACCCCCGCTACACGTTTGAGACCTTCATCGTGGGGGAGAGCAACCGCCTGGCCCACGCCGCGGCCCTGGCCGTGGCCGACCGGCCCGGGGAGGCCTACAACCCCCTCTTCCTGTACGGCGGAGTGGGGCTCGGCAAGACGCACCTCCTCCAAGCCGTGGGCCACCGCTGCTGCCAGCAAGGGCTGCACGTCGTCTACGTCACCTCGGAGGCCTTCACCAACGACCTCATCGCCGCCATCCGCACCCAGGCCACTGAGGCCTTCCGGGACAAGTACCGCCAGGCCGACGTCCTCCTGATTGACGACATCCAGTTCATCGCTGGCAAGGAGCGGACGCAGGAGGAGTTCTTCCACACCTTCAACGCGCTGCACGCGGCCAACCGCCAGGTGGTCCTCACCAGCGACCGCCCGCCCAAGGCCCTGCTCACCCTGGAAAGCCGCCTGCGCTCCCGGTTTGAAGGGGGGCTCGTGGCCGACATCCAGCCGCCGGACCTGGAGACCCGCCTGGCCATCCTCCGGGCCAAGGCCGAGGGGCAGCCCATCCCCGTCCCGGTGGACGTGCTGGAGTACATCGCCCACAACATCCTGACCAACATCCGGGAACTGGAGGGGGCGCTGAACCGGGTGGTGGCCTACGGCCGGACCCTGGGCCGGCCCCTGACGCTGGACCTGGCCGTCCAGGCCCTGGAAGGGGTGCTGCCAGCCGCCGAACTGCCGAGTCCGCCGGAGATCATGCGCCTGGTGGCCGAGTACTACGGCATCCCTGTGGAGAAGGTGACCGGCCCGGGGCGCAGCAAAGAGGTGGCCCTGGCCAGGCAGATGGTGATGTTCGTGATGCGGGAGGAGGCTCAACTCCCCCTCCAGCAGATCGGGCAGGCCCTGGGCGGCCGCGACCACACCACCGTGCGCCACGGGTGCGAGAAGATCCGCAGCCTGGTGGAGACAGACCCCCAGGTGCGGCGGGACTGGATCGCCATCCGGGAGCGCATCTACACCAACGGCCGTCGGTAGGCGCGGCCCGCGGCGCTCCTGAGGGGGTGGACCCCCGGTCCACCCCCTTTCTGCGCCCGGCGGCTGACGGGACGCTGCGACACTTCGCCAGGGGAGGGGATTGCACCGGTGCATGTGGTGATCAAGGGGTTGCGCATCCTGTGGGAGCGGCTGACCCAACAGGGGCTGTGGGCCACGGCCCTCTGGGCAGCGGACCACCTGTGGCGGCGCATCGTCGGCGCGCCGCTGCGCCGGGTGAGCGAGATCACCCCTCACCTGCACGTGGGGGGCCAGTACAAGCGCCGCGGCTGGCCGCGCCTGGCGGCGCGGGGCATCACGGCGGTGATCAACATGCGGGTGGAGTTTGACGACGCCCGGGCGGGGATCGCCCCGCCGCGCTACCTGTACCTGCCCACGGTGGACGACACCGCGCCCTCCCTGGAGGACCTGCAGAGGGGCGTGGCCTTCATCCAGGAAGAGGTGGCGCGGGGCGGGGCCGTCTACATCCACTGCGGGGCGGGGGTGGGCCGCGCTGCGGCCATGGCCGCGGCGTACCTGGTGAGCACGGGCCTCACCCCAGAGGAAGCCTGGGCCCGCATTCGGGCTGTACGCCCCTTCGTGCGGCCGCAGCCCGTCCAGGTGGAGCAGGTGGCGCGCTTCGCCGCGGAGTGGCGCTGCCGCAGGCGGCAAGGGCAAGGAACCTGTAGGGGCAATTCGTGAATTGCCCCTACGAACCTCACCCCAACCCTCTGGCCCCCTTTCCCTCTCCGCGTGCTGTACAGACCGGGGACATGGGTTACACTTTGTGCCGGGACATAGGTAACACTTTGTGCTAGGCAAGGGGCACGCTTGTGGCATGATGGGCCTGCAATCTCCCCAGAACGAGAGGAGGAGGCCCCCATGCCCTGGAAGGAGCAGACAACCGTGTCCCTGAGACGAGAGGTGGTGGAGCAGATGCTGCAAGAAGGGACCAACATCGCCGCTCTGTGCCGTCAGTACGGCATCAGCCGCAAGACGGCCTACAAGTGGCTGCACCGCTACTGGGAGGGAGGCTGGGAGGCCCTCCAGGACGCCTCCTGTCGCCCTGACCGCAGCCCTCACCGCACCCCCAGAGGCGATGGAAG
>DAOTYM010000516.1:0-1632 GCA_034434775.1 Anaerolineae bacterium
GAGGCACTTCTCCCCCCGGTCCGGGATGAGGACCAGCCGCCCGACCGCAGGGCCCTCGGGGCTGCGGACAACGGCGGTGAAGGCCGCCGTCCGCCCGGCCAGGGGCGCGGCGGGGAGGGCCTGCACCAGCCGCTCCACCGCCGTGGGGCTGTCGTCCACCGCCTGGAAGCCGTAGCGCCCCTCGTAGGCCGCCGCGCGGGTCCGCCCCTGGAAGCCCGGCAGCGTCCCATCCAGCCAGGCCGCGGGCTCGGGCCCGGGCACTTTCGCCAGGAGCCAGAGCGCCAGCGCGGCCCCAGCCACCCCAGCGGCCCAGCGCAGGAGCGTGCGGGGGGGCACCCCGGCGCGCCCCTGGGCCCGCCGGTGGCGTCCCAGGGCCGTGAGGAGCACCAGGACCGTCAGGGGGAGGAGGAAAGCCGCCGTCTTCTTGACCCACAGGCCGGCCAGGGCGCAGGGGACCAAGACCGCAAGCACGCCTGGGCGCAGGCCCCTCTTCGCCAGGCGCACCAGGGCCCAGGCGTGGACCGTCCCCACCAGGGCCGCGGCGACGTCGTTGTTGACGGCCATCCCCATGTAGGCTGCCATGGGGAGGAGGCCCACAAATGCAGTAGCAGCCGGGGCTAGGAAAGGGTCGTCGGGGAAGAGTTCCCGCGCCGCGGCCCAGGCCACGGCCACCGTCAGGCCGAAGAGGGCGAGGGAATAGGCGCGCACAAGCCGCGCCTGCCCGTCCACGTCGGGCGCGAGGCGCAAGAGGAGAGCCAGGGGCAGGTAGTAGGCCAGGGGCTCATCGCCCACCTGCCGGCCGGAGCGCGCCAGGAAAGGGTCGTCGGCCAGGCGGGCCGGGAGCGGCTCCGGCCACGGCGCCCGGACCAGCGTCCAGAACCTGTGGCGCGCCAGCGAGTCTAGAAGGGCCTGTTCCAGGACGGGGTCCCGATCGGACCGGTGGAGGGGGCCGCCCTGCCGCGCCAGGAGCGCGGCCTGCTCAAAGTGGCCGGGCTCGTCGGGAGCCTGCCAGAGGGGGGTGGCCAGGGCGTAGGCCAGGCCCACGGCGAGGGCACACCCCACGAGCAACGCCGGCCACACCCAGTCCCGGAAGCGAGGGCTCCCCATCGTCGTCAGGGGGCCATCCTCAGGCCGCATGGGGCGTGGCCCCGCCCCCAGGGGCCGCCAGGCGCTCTGCGACCAACGCGCCCACCACCCCTACGAGGAGTCCCACCACCACACCCAGGCCCAGGGCCACCGAGAGGCTCATCCGCACCTTCTGGGCCTGGGCCGCTTCCTGCACGACCTGCACGTTGCCCGCCTCGGCAATCTGGCGGGCGCGCAGTTCCTCCACCTTGCGGGCCAGGGTGGAGTAGGCCTCTGCCGCCAGGTCCCGCTCCCGGACCAGGCGGTTGTACTCCGTAGCCCGCGCGGCCTGCAGGTTCTGCCTCGCCAGGACCTGCTCCTCCAGTTTCTGGGTGACGGCCCCGACCACTTCCCGCTCCTCCTCCAACAGGCGGAGGATGGCCTGGGGGTCGCGGAGGGGCAGGGTCCGGGTCACCAACTCCCGGGCGGCCAGCACGGGCGTCTGGGCCAGTTGCCAGGGGAAGGCCGCGGGCGAGCCACCCTCGGCCAGGATGCGGCGGCTTTCCT
>DAOTYM010000517.1:0-2519 GCA_034434775.1 Anaerolineae bacterium
AGGGGGCCGCAGGCGGCAAGGGTGCTGTAGGGGCAATTCATGAATTGCCCCTACAGGCCCAGGGCGATTCATGAATCGCCCCTACAGACCTCACCCCATCCCCCAACCCCCTCCTCTCTCCGCTAGCGGAGAGAGGAGGGGACCAGGGAGTAGGAGTGAGGTCCCGATTGCCGCGAACTCCCAAGCCGTGCTATAATGGGGCGAGCGGACGGCCACAAGCCGCATCCCTTCGGCCTTGCGGAGCAGGACATGTACATTGGACCGCGCCGGAAGAGGCGCTCCCGGCCTGGGCGGGTGCTCACCCTTCTCGTGGTAGACGCCCTCCTGGTCTGGCTGGTCTACCGGCTGTTCTTCGTGGAGCGGCCCCAGTGGACGCGCCCCTTTGAGCCGACGCCCACGCCCACCCGCACAGCGGCGTCCTACAGGGAGGAGGCGGAACAGGCCTACCAGCGGGGCCTCCTGGGCCGGGCTGCCGAGGCCTACCGCGAGGCCCTGGAGCGGGAGCCCGAAGACGCGGAAACCCACGCCCGTCTGGCCCGGGTGCTGGCCCTCGCCGGGTGGTTTGACGAGGCCGTGGCGGAGGCGCAGAAGGCCGTCTCCCTGGAGCCCAAAGAGCCCCGGTACCTGGCCGTCCTGGGGATGGCCCTGGAGTGGAACGGCCAGTTGGACGAGGCCATAGAGACCTGCCTGCGGGCCCTGGAACTGGACCCCGACCTGGGCGTGGCCCACGCCTACCTGGCCGAAGCCTACGTGGACAAGGGGTTCTGGCAGCAGGCCCTGGAGGAGGCCCAGAAGGCGGTGGAACTGGACGGGCAGAACGTGGATGTGCGCCGCAACCTGGCCTACGTCTACGAGGCCCAGGGGAAGTACCGCCAGGCCATAGAGGAGTACCAGCGCGCCATTGAACTGCACCCCAACCTGCCGCACCTGTACCTGAGCCTGGGGCACAACTACCTGGCCCTGGGCCGGCGGGAGGAAGGGCTGGAGCAGTTCCGCAAGGCGGTGAACATTGACCCCCACAGCCCCCGCACCCACGATCAACTGGGGTGGGCCTACTACATGATGGGCGATTACGCCCGGGCCGTGGTGGAACTGGAGCAAGCCCTGGAGGCCGACCCAGCCTACGCCCCGGCCTACGGGCACCTGGGGGTGGTCTACTACGTGCAGAAGAACTACGAAAAGGCCATCCCCAACCTGAAGAAGGCCATTGAACTGGGCCGTCCCTCAGCGGAGTATTACTACGAACTGGGCCTGAGTTACGTCTTCCTGGGCGATTGCGAACAGGGCCTCCCCTGGCTGGAAGAAGCCCTGCAACTGGACCCGGCCTCGGAACCAGCCTGGCAGGGCATAGACATCTGCGAGGGGCGTCAGGCCAACCCGGGGGGAGCCCAGCCCACAGGCGCACCGTGACTCCTTGAGAAGAGAGGTTGAGCCGTGGACCTTTCCCCGCTCAAAAGGTTCTTGGTTTGGACCGCGTTGGCCACCGTGGCCGCCCTGGTCGGTGGGTGCAGCCTTCTCTGGCCCCCGGCGCCCGCCCCTACCGCGGCACCCGCCGCCACCCCCCTCCCCGCCACCGCCACACCGCGGCCCACCGTCCCGCCCCCCACGGAGACCCCCGCGCCCACGTCCACCCTCACCCCGATCCCAACTCCGACCCCTCTGGTCCTCGCCGTCGGGGGGCGCGCCCGGGTGGTCCTGCCGGAGGGCCGGCTCAACGTGCGGGCCGATCCCGGCACGGCAGCAGACCTCCTGGGGCGCCTCGCGCCGGGTGTGGTGGTCTCCATTGTGGACGGTCCGGCGCGCCGCAACGACCTGGTCTGGTGGAAGGTGGACGACGGCGCGGGCCTGGTGGGCTGGGTGGCGGAAGGCGACGGGACCACTCGGTGGCTGGAGCCGCTCCCCCTGGAGCCGACGCCCACCCCGGTGGCCCTGGGGCTGGGCGTGCGGGCGCGGGTTCAGACCGAGGGAGAGGCGCGCCTCAGCCTGCGGGCGGAGCCCGGGACGGGGAGCACCCTCGTCGCCCGCCTCAAGGCCGGCACCGAAGTGACAGTGCTGGAAGGCCCCGTGCAGGTGGACGGCTACACCTGGTGGAAGGTGCAGACCGCCGAGGGCCAGATCGGGTGGGCGGCCGAGGGCGACGCAACCACGCGCTGGCTGGTGCCCCTGCCGTAGCGAGGCCTCTCTGAGGTCCGTGCTCCAGGGAACTTCCCCTTGATCTTGCCCAAAGGGGCAGTCCGATTTGCCTTTTTCCCCGCTCTCGCGTATACTTGCGGGCCGTTAGCACTCTACTCGTGAGAGTGCTAAAACCAACCGCATCCCCCGCTCAAGGGGGCCTGTCACTCAACAACCAACCATCTGCAGCAAGGAGGGAAAGGCTATGGCAGTCAAGATCCGTCCTCTGGGAGACCGCGTGGTGGTGGAACCAATTGAGCAGGAGGAGAAGACGCCCAGCGGCATCATCCTGCCCGAGACGGCCAAGGAGAAGCCCCAGGAGGGGAAGGTCATCGCCGTGGGGCCCG
>DAOTYM010000518.1:0-4241 GCA_034434775.1 Anaerolineae bacterium
GACCACAATAAAAAATTCCGTTTTCGGCCGTGCAGGTCACGGTTGCAGTCTCATATGTAGGGGCGCACGGCCGTGCGCCCCTACCCAGGATTACATATCGTCAAGAACCACCGTGGCGTAGTACTAGGTGTAGGGGCAATTCATGAATTGCCCCTACAAATCCCTGGCCCCCGCCGCCTATGGCGTCAGCCCTCCCCGCAGGGCAGGGAAGCCCTGGATGGCCCCAAAGTCCTATTGACCTGCGGTGTCCTCCCCTGTATCCTCTAGGATGGGGGACGTCTCTATTTTGCCGGCCCGTGACTTGCAGCCCCCTTTGCCGTCCCAGAGAAAGAGCGAGAGAACCCTCGGAGATTGAGGCCGAAAGGGACCCTTTCTTCTTCAGGAATGCAGGAGGCGCATCTCATGGTGGGAACTCGCGGAAGACCCCTTTGGCTCGCTGGGCTGGCCCTGTCCGCCGTGGCGCTCCTCTTCGCCGCGCTCCTGGGCACGCCGGAGGTCACCCAGGCCGAGGCTGCCCCAACCCCACCGCCTCCCGACGCGGTGGTGCAGGGGCCGAGCGGGGGCGTCTCGGCTTTGGCCCGGCCCTTCGCGCCTTTCCCCGGCATCTACCAGTTCTTTGACTCCAAGAACGTGGACCCCAGCCAGTACCCCGTCGTGGGCGGGCACACGGTCCTGGACTGGCCTTTCCTGGAGCCAACGGAGGGCCAGATCGTCTGGGACCGGGTGGAGCGCTGGATCGCCGCCGAGGCCGCCAAGGGGAAGCCGGTGGGCATCGGCTTTTCCACCTACAACGGCATGTGCTGCGGCGGCAGCGCTGTGCCCCAGTGGGTCTACGACCAGGACCCCAGCGCCAAGGTCATCTGCAACGGGAACTGGGTGGTGCCCAAGTACTGGAACGAGACTTTCCTGACCAAGTATTCCAACTTCATCCACGCCCTGGGCCGGCGCTACGACGGGGACCCGCGCATCGCCTGGGTGGAGATCGGCGCCGGGATGTACGGCGAGACCATCCCCTGCGAGAACGACCTGGACCCCTGCCTCCAGGCCGCCGGGCTGACCAGCGACCTCTGGGTCCAGACGGTGAACCGCATCACCGACGAGTTCCGTTCCGCCTTCCCCAACACCACGCTCCTCCTCCAGATGGCACCCTTCTTCCTGAGCAACCACGAGCGGAAGGCCTTCACCGACCACGCCGCCGCCCTGGGCGTGGGCATGAAGCACAACGGCCTCCGCCCCGACGCCGACGCCCTGGAGTGCAACGACCCCCTCTCCACCTGGTACCGCTCCCTCCAGCACGACCCCATGATCGTGCACGGAGACCGCGTCCCCGTGGCCTGGGAGACCTACGGCTACATGCTCCCGGGGCAGGCGGGACGCCTGTGGGGCATCCTCAACGCGCTGGACAAGCACTCCGACTACATCGTGGCGGATGAGTACATCACCCAGGAGCCTGCAGGCTTCCCCTACCTAGAGTTCGCCAACCGCTACCTGGGCCGCACCCTCCAGGACACCCCCAGCGTGTGGGTGGCCCTGCGGGAGACCCTGCCCCAGTACACCTGGTACCCCGAGCGGGGCAACTACTCCTTCTGGCTCTACCAGGTGGACGAGGTGCCCGGCGGCAAGACGGTCCCCGCGTGGCAGGTGAGCAGCGCGCCAGAAGGGGCCTATACCCGCCGCACGGACCAGGCCACCGGCAACCCCTATATGTACTTTGACGTGGACGACCGCTACCTCTACGGCGGCCAGAACGTCGTCACCGTGACCGTGACCTACTACGACGCCGGCACCGACACCTGGGAACTCCAGTACGACGCCGTGGGGAACGACTACAAGAGCGCCGGCGTGGTGGCCAAGACCAACACCGGCCAGTGGCTCAAGAAGGTGTGGGTGCTCCCAGACGCCGAGTTCGCCAACGGGCAGACGGGTGGGGGCACCCACGTGGGGAGCGACTTCCGCATCTTCTGCCGCAACGACGGCGACGACTACTTCCACATGGTAGACGTGGCCAAGGTCTCCACCTCCGGCGCGCCGACCATCGTGGAGGCCGGCTTCCGCCAGGGTGAGTACGGCTACGCTGGCGTGCAGGATACCTACATCAGTTCCTGGGCGCCCAGCACCAACTACGGCAGCGCCGGCACCTTCTCCGCCCGCACAAGCGACGTGATGCACGGCCTCATCCGCTTTGACCTCTCGTCCATCCCCGCTGGGTCCCGCGTCCTTTCGGCGAAACTGGCGGTCTACGCCACTGGGCGCAGCAACACCAACGGGGCCTGGCTGGAGGCCTACCGCGTCCTGCGCCCCTGGATCGAGGCCCAGGCCACCTGGAACTACGCCCAGAACGGCTTGCCCTGGAACACCCCTGGCTGCGCCGGGGTCGGCACGGACCGGGAGGGGCAGTACCTGGACCGCGGCCCCCTCCCCAGCGACGGGGTGTGGACGGAGATAGAGGTGGGCCGCGCCGTGCAGGCCTGGCTGGACAACCCCGCGTCCAACTACGGCCTCCTCCTGCGGCTCACCAGCAACGGCTCGGTGCAGTACGACTTCGCCTCGTCCCAGCATGCGGACCCCAGCCTGCGGCCGCGCCTTCGGGTGACCTATGCCCTGCCGGCTGGCGCGCCGGTCCCCACAGCCACGCCCACGGCCTCGGCCGCGCCCACCGCCACCTTCACGCCTAGCCCTACTTCCAGCGCCCTTCCGCCCACGGCGACCCCGACCGCCACCCCCACGGCAACGGACCTCCCTCCCGCAGCGCTCGTGCTGCAGCAGGGGGTGGCCGGCTACACCGGGACGCGCGATACCTTCATTTCCTCTTGGTCCCCAACTCGCAACTACGCCAGTGCAGAGTACCTGAGCGTGCGGTCCCAGGGGGTCATGGGCGCGCTGGTGCGCTTTGACCTCTCCCAGGTCCCGGCCAGCGCCACGGTGGTGAGCGCGACCCTGAGCGTCTACGTCCACTACCGCTCCAACACCAACTGGATGTGGCTGGAGGCCTACGACGTCTACCGGGACTGGGTGGACGCTCAGGCGACCTGGTACCAGGCCCGGACCGGGGAGAACTGGGGCCAGCCCGGCTGCGGCGACACCAGCACCGACCGCGCTGGCGTCCCCACTGGCCGCGCCTACATGGCGGCCGACAAGATGTGGTACACCCTGGACATCACCCCCCTGGTGCAACGGTGGGTGCAGGACCCGGCCACCAACCGCGGCGTCTTCCTGTGGGGGAACTCCAGCGGCTCGGTGCAGTACGATATCTCCAGTGCGGAGGCGGCAGACGTCAGCCTGCGCCCCAAACTGACCATCGCCTACCGCGTCAGCGGCGAGCCAGCGCCGACGGCTACCCCAACGGCCACACCTACACCCACCCCCACGTCCCCTGCGCCCACAGCAACGCGGACGCCTACGCCTACGGCCACGGTTCCTGCGCCCACGGCCACCCCGACGCGGACGGCCACGTCCCCTGCGCCCACGGCGACGCCCACATGGACGGCCACGGTGCCCTCTGGGCAGCCCCAGGAGGTGGTCCTCCCCGTCCAGAAGGATGCTTACATCAGCCTCTGGTACCCCACCTCCAACTTCGGGGCCAACTCCCTCCTGGGCATCCGGCCGGAGGATGTGTCGGCGGCCCTCTTCCAGTTTGACCTTTCGGCGCTGCCGTCTGGGGTGCAGGTGGTTTCGGCCACGCTGCAGCTGTGGGCGCAGCGGCAGTCCAACGTGCATGCGCTGACGGCTTCCACGTATCAGGTGTTGCGGCCGTGGGAGGAGGGAAGCGTGACCTGGTATCAGGCCACGGCCTCCACGGCGTGGCAGGGGGCGGGGTGCAACGGCACAGGCGACCGGGCGCAGACGGCCACTGCGAGCCAGACGGTGGACGCCTCCAGCCGGTGGTACGCCTTTGACGTGACGCCGATGGTGCAGGCGTGGGTCCAGGGGCAGGCCAACTACGGCGTCATCGTCAAGGCCTCGGGGAAGGTGTCGGTGCAGTACGACTTCGCCTCTCGGGAGTGGCCAGACCCGGCCTACCGGCCCCGCCTCGTGGTGCGCTACACCGCCGCCCCCACGCGGACGCCTACCCCGACGCCGACGCGCACGCCCACGCCAACGCCCACCGCGACGGCAACGGTTCCTGTGCCCACGGCCACCCCGACGCGGACGGCCACGTCCCCTGCGCCCACGGCGACGCCCACATGGACGGCCACGGTGCCCTCTGGGCAGCCCCAGGAGGTGGTCCTCCCCGTCCAGAA
>DAOTYM010000519.1:0-2874 GCA_034434775.1 Anaerolineae bacterium
ACCCTCAGGCCGGGGTCTTCTATCCACCCAACCTCCTCCTGACAGGTCTGGATGCCCCGGAGGCGGTCAAGGCGACCATCGCCTTCCACCTTGCCCTGGCCACCGTGTCCGCCTACCTGTGGGCGCGGGTCGGGTTCCGCTTCGGGGTACCTGGGGCCCTCGTCACCGGCATGGCCTTCGGGCTGGGCGGGTTCCTGGGAGCCCAGGCAGAGCACGTGAACCAACTGAGCACCTCGGCTTGGCTTCCCCTGGAACTCGCCCTGGTGGACCTGGCCCTGCCCAACCGATGGGAACACGACGCGCCGGGAGCGCAAAGGGCCCGGGGGTGGGCCTGGGGCGCGCTGGGGGCGGTCCTCGGCGTCTCTTTCCTGGCGGGGCATGCCCAGGCCTGGACCATCTGTACCGCGGGGGTGGCCCTCTACACCCTGCTGCCCGGCGTGCGGCGGCTCGTGCGAGCGCTGCACGGGGACCGCGCGGCGCGCCTCCAGGAAGCCTGGCGCGCCCTGCGGGAGGTGCTCCTCCTGGCGGGAGCTGTGGCCCTGGGCCTGGCCCTGGCCGCCCTGCAGTTTCTCCCCACCCTGGAACTCGCGCGCCTCTCGGTCCGCAGCGGCGGGCTCCCCTACCGCGAGGCTGTCTCCTTCTCGCTGCGGCCTGGGCTCATCCTCTATTCCTTGCTGCCTGCCTACGGCGAGGACCTGAGCCAGGTCTTTGCCAGCCCCGCCTGGACGGAGTACGTGGGGTACGCGGGGGTCCTCTGCTGGGTCCTGGCCCTGGCCGCCCTGCTGGAGGCCAGGGACAAGCGGGCCCTCGCCGTTGGGCTGGCCTTCGCTGGCGCGGGCCTGTTCCTGGCTCTGGGAGGCTACAACCCCTTCTACCCCCTCCTCTACCTCGGGGTGCCGGGCGTTCGGTCCTTCCGGGCGCCGGCCCGGTGGCTCCTCTGGTGGTCGGCAGGGATGGCCCTCCTGGCAGGCGCGGGCGTGGAGGCCTGTGCTGCTCCGTGGCGGAGGCTCCTCCGGGAGCGCGCGGAGGCCCTCCACACCGCCTGGCGGAGGGCCCGGTGGCCTGCCCGGGCCGGACTGGTCGCCCTCGCGGCCGTGGTCCTCGCCGCGCTCTGGCTCATGGACCTGCCTGCCCCGCGTACCCTCGCCCTGTGGGGGGGAATTGCCTTGCTGGGTGCCCTCACGATAGGCGCGGCCTCCCGCGGGGGCCGGTGGCGGTCGGCAAGCCAGGGAGCGCTCGTCCTCCTCGTGGCCCTGGAACTCTTCGCCGCCTCCAGGCCCCTCCCCTACAACTGGCCCACGGCGCGCGAGGCCTACGCCTCCATGCGCACGGCCCCGGCCTTCCTGCGGACCGACGCCTCCCTCTTCCGCTTCCTGAGCCTCTCGGACATCCGCTACGACCCGGGCGACCTGCTGGAGATGCGCCAAGTCCTCGGGCCACAACTGCCCGAGCGGGCCGTCTACGACTTTGTGGTGGCGGCCAAGGAAAAGGAGATCCTAGCCCCGAACCTGCCCCTCCTCTTCCGCGTGCCCAGCGTGGACGGGTACGACGGCGGGGTCCTGCCGCTCAAACGCTACGTGGCCTTCCTGCGCCTTTTCCTCCCCGAGGAGGCCATCCTCCCAGATGGCCGCCTGCGGGAACAACTGAAGGAGGTCCCCCCCACCCGTCTCCTCAACCTCGTTGGCGTGAAATACGTCATCACCGACAAGGTGCAGGACGTGTGGGTGGATGGCTTCTACTACGACCTGGAGCACACGGCCTGGCTGGGGGCGGGGCTTCCCGACGCCTCCGTGGAGGACCTCCCCCGCTTCCCGACCACCGCCTTGGGTCTCGTCTCGCATCTCCGAGGCGCGGCGGACCTGCCCGAGGGGACCCCCGTAGCCGAGGTGACCCTCACGGATGTCAGCGGGCGCACCTTCCGCTGGACGCTGCAGGCTGGGCGCGATACGGCCGAGGGCAAGGAGCCGCGGGCGCACCCGCCGGCCCGCGCCGTGCACGCCTGGCGCGATGACCCCGCAGGCCACGACTACCTTACGGTCCTGCGGCTGCCGGCGATGGTGATCCCCCGGTCCCTGCAGGTCCGGAGCCTCCTCAGCGGGGAAGCCCGGCTGGCCCTGCGGGGGATGAGCCTCTTGAACCACCCCACCGAGACGGGGCAGCCAGTGGTCCTCTCGTCTGGCGGGCGCTTCCGCCTCGTCCATTCAGGGGATGTGAAAGTGTACGAAAACCTGGACTTCCTGCCCCGGGCCCACCTTGTGCACCGGGCCACGGTGGAGCCCGACGACGGGAAGGCCCTGACGCTCCTCGGGGACCCAGCCTTTGACCCGGCGCAGGAGGTCGTCCTGGCCGAAGGGAGGGCCCTCGCCGTGCCCCCGCCGCACACAGCGGAGGCCGTGGCCTTCGTGCGTTACGAGCCCGAAGAGGTGGTCCTCCGCGTCTCTGCTGGTGCAGAAGGATACCTGGTCCTCGCGGACACCTGGTATCCCGGCTGGCAGGCCACGGTGGACGGCCAGCCGGCGGACCTCGCACGCGCCAACATCCTCTTCCGGGCTGTGTACCTGCCGCCTGGGGAGCACGAGGTGCGCATGGTCTACGCGCCCAGGGCGTGGGCCTGGGGCTGGCCCCTGAGCCTGGTGGCAGTGGGCATCCTCGTGGCGGTGCTCGCGGCAGACCTGCGGCGCGCCCGCCCCTCCCCTAGACGGAACGGAAGGGGTGGTGTATAATCCCCCTGGGCAAGCCCGTTCCGAAAGGCACCGCTTCGCATGGGTGGACTGTTCCCCAAACGAGCAGGAGGTCGGAGATGAACGTATTCAACCGCGTGGTGATGGTCCTGCTGGCCCTCGCCGCCCTGGCAGCGGCTTTCATCTTCACCGT
>DAOTYM010000520.1:0-9031 GCA_034434775.1 Anaerolineae bacterium
GTGAAGACGAACACCAGGACTCCAGGGTGGGGACTGCCGGCATCCACGTGCAGGACGGCCCGCAGGCGCAGGTCCTGCACCTCTATCCCCGCCTCCTCGCGCAGTTCCCGCAGGGCAGCGGAGTGGATGTCCTCGCCGCGCTCCACATGGCCACCGATGCCGTTGTAGCGGTTCGGCCAGATGCGCTTGTGGGGAGCGCCGCGCAGGAGGAGCACCTCCGGCTCCCCCGCCCCCGGCCTCTCCACGAAGCAGAGGGTGCGGGGCACCGCCACATAGCGGACTGCGCCACCAGAGACACCCTGCTCTTCCCTGCCCATGCCCCTACTCCTGCTCTACGGAAGCCGAGGCCCGGAGGAAGCGGGCGATCCACTGGGCCGAGCCTCCGAGGGTGAGGAGAGCCCCATCCGCCACCTTGGGAGTACCGGGCAGGAAGCGCGCCCCTTCCGCCACCACCTGGCGCAGGGGACGGGCTTCCCAGGCGAGGGCAAGGAGTTGCCCTCCCGTAAGGAGGATCAGCCCGGGGACCTCGGCCCCTGGCCGAGGGGTGCCCCGGACAACGCGGCCCTGGAAGACCAGGCCCACATAGGTGCGCAGGATAGCCTGCCCCGTGGACCGGTCCTGGAACTGGTACGTGGCCTGCCAAACGAGGCGCGGCGAGGGATGCCCGGGCCAGTCCAAGGCCATGCGGCGGTGGGCATCCCCGGGGCCCAGGAGATCGGTCTCAGGGGAGGAAACGAGGGCGATCTCCACCCCGGCCTCCTCCCGCGCTTCCCGCTGCACGGCCTCGCTCCAGGTCTCCTCGGGCGCGCGGTGGCCTCCGATGCCCACAACCCGGATGCGGGGAAGGCCCTCCTCCTCCCACGTCCAGTGGGCATGGGGCTCCAGGGCAAAGAGGTACCCATCCCCGTACTGGAGGAGCAAGCCGGAGGTCCAGTCGGCATGTGGAGGAGCCCACTCTTGCAGCACCTTGGGGACGACAACGGTCATGAAAGTACCCTCTAACGGGCATGATAGCACAGGCAACCCGGAAAGGCAACCGCCTGTGGGGCCAGGTCCCTGCCCTCTGGGAGGAGCCATCAACGAAGGGCCAACGGATAAACGAATGGACCTGGCGTAGGCGCAAGCCATTCGTTTATCCGCTCCTCCATTCTTTGACGGCATTCCCAAGCCACCAATTCAAGCCGGGGCTCAAGTAGGGGCGATCCATGAATCGCCCCTACAGCGCGCAAGGGCGACCTGCAGGTGCAGGTCGCCCCGGCGTTTCGCCCTTTGGGGTGAGGTGGGCTTCGGTCCTACTTTTCCACCCGCTTCTCCACGATCTCGCGGGTCTTCTTGTCCAGGAGGATCAGTTTGCGGCGGCCGTCCGGCATGGCCTCTTCCTTGACAATGACGTACTGGTCGCCGTACTCCCTCGGCGGGGATTTCAGTTCTGGCTGGGGCTCGCCGCGCCACTCCTCCAGTTCCACCGGCTCCCACCGCTTGGATTTCACGGAGCGGTAGCAGGCGTCCATGATGGCGTTGACCACGTAGCCGTCGTAGAAGGTCTCCATGGGCGCCACGCCCTTGTCCAGGGCGTTGAACATGTCGGCGAACATCTCTGGGTAGCCCAGTTCGCCCACCTCGTCGCCCACGGGGAAGATCCAGCCGGTCTGCCCCTCCGCCTTCTCGGCGACGTACCCCTTGGGCCCCACCGCGGTGAACAGTTCCAGGCCGGTGCGCAGGAAGTGGTCCATCCAGATGGTCCCTTCCGTGCCGGCCACCTCGTCCCGCAGGTCCATGCCACCGCGGAAGCCCCAACTCACCTCAAACTGGCCCACGGCGCCGTTTTCGTAGCGCACCAGGCCCACCCCGTGGTCCTCGGCGTCAATGGGGTGCACCAGCGTGTCGGCCCAGCAGATGGCCTCCACCGGGCGGACACCCTTCCCGATGAAGGTGCGGGCGATCTCAATGCAGTGGCACCCCATGTCAATGACCACGCCGCCGCCGGCCTTCTTGGGGTCCCAGAACCAGGCCCCGTGGGGGCCACCGTGGGTCTCCCGGGAGCGGACCCAGAGGACCTTGCCCAGGGCTCCGTTGCGCACGAACTGGAGGGCTTTCAGCGTCTTGGGGGTGTAGACCAGGTCCTCCAGATAGCCGTGGAAGACGCCGGCCTTCTCCACCGCGTCCAGCATCTCCTTGGCTTCGGCCGCGCTGCGGGCCAGAGGCTTGGTGCACATGACCGCTTTCCCCGCCTCCGCAGCCAGGATGGCCGCCTCTTTGTGCGCGAAGTTGGGCAAGCCGATGACCACGACATCCGTCTCGGGGTCGTTGATGGCCTCGGCCATGTTCGTGGTCCACTTGGGGATGCCCCACTCCTCGGCAAACTGCTTGACGTGCTCTTTGGTGGGCGAGTAGACCACATGCACCCGGTCGCCGCCCCGCTGCTTGTGCAGGGTCATGGTGTAGAACAGGCCGATCAATCCCGTGCCCAGCATGGTGATCTTGTGCATCTTGCTCCCTCCTGTGGCATGTGTGGGAATTCCGAACTCCTCTGCGGCCTCTCGGCACACGTTCTCAATTGAGGTCACGCACCCAGCGCGACGTGAGCACAACAGGGCGATTTGTGAACCGCCCCTACCAAACGGAGGTCAGGCGGCGTCCTGGATGGGATACCGGCCGTATTGGCGCGCCGCGGCGAAGAGGGCCACCACGTTCTCCGGCGGGATGTCCGGCTGCAGGTGGTTGGCCGGGGCGAGGACGTACCCTCCCCCCGGCGCCAGGACGCGGATCCGCTCCCGCACCTCTTCCTCCACCCGGGACACGTCCCCCCGCAGGGCCTCCTTGATGTCTATGGCCCCCCAGAAGCACAGCCTGCCGCCGAACTCCCGCTTGACCTGGACCATGTCCACCCCAGGCAACGGCTCCAGGCAGTGGAAGGCATCCACGCCCACGTCGGCCAGGTAGCCCAGGAACGGCTCCATGCGGCCATCGGAGTGGAAGAGGACCCTGCACTGTGGGGCCGCCTGCCGGACCAGCGTCACCAAGTCCCGCCAAGGCTGTTGGAAGAAATCCCGGAACATCCGGGGCGAGATGAGGGGCGTCTGCGCGGCGTAGTCGTCGCCAGGGAGTTCCAGGACGTCCAGGTATGGTCCCACCGCGTCCAGGTACAGCGCGTGCAGGCGCTGGAAGACGGCGGCGATCTTCCCGATGAGGGCCCGGGCGAAGGCAGGGTTCAGAGCTAGGTCCATGAGGAACCGCTCTGTCCCCCGCAGGAGGCAGGCCCGCTCCAGAAACCCGTAGGAATCCACGGCCCGCCCGACGACGGCGAAATCGGTCCGCCCCTTCAGGAACCGGGCCCGCTCGCGAGCCTCCTCCAAGCGGACCAGGCGCTCGGCGTCCGGCCAGGGATGCTGTTCCAGGTCATTCACGGTGGCATCCTGGAGCGGGTGGCCAGTTGCCGTGAGGTACAGGCCCCGCCGCTCCCAGCGCACGCCCCAGGCATCCAGGCCTCCCTCGGCCGGGGGGCCTCCCAGGTCCGTGAACCCCAGCCACACGTGGCGCACGTCCACGTCCAGGGCCTCCAGCACGCGGTCATCGTAGTAGTTGACCGTGTGGCCCCGGCGCCGTCGGAAGGGCGCGACAGGCACCCCCAGGCCCAGGTGCGCCACCAGGGCGAAATAGAGGGGGTCAGTGAGGCCATAGGCGCTCCCCCAGAGCGCGGTCGGCACTCGGTCTGGCTCCTCGTGGTTCAGCGCCAGCAGGACCCGCTCTCGGTGGTCCACGCCCCTATCCCCGGCCCTGTTGCAGCGAAGCCCACACCGCCGCGCCGATCATGCCCGCGTCGGTGCCCAGTTTGGCCGGCACGATCTGCACCTTCTCCACTGGCATCACGTGGACCCGTTCCAGCACGGTGCGGCGGATGGGGTTGAAGAGGAGGTCGCCAGCCAGGGCCACACCGCCGCCGATGACCACCATCTGCGGGCTGAGGATGGTGATGAGGTTGGCCACGCCGATGCCGATGTAGAAGCCGGCCCGCTCGTAGATGTCCTGGGCAATGGGGTCGCCTTCCCGGGCCGCCCGGGCGATGACCTCCGGCGTGACCCGGTTCAGGTCGTAGTCCACCAGTTGGGCGATGCGGGTGGTGAGCCCCTGGGTGATGGCCTTGAGGGCCATGGCAGTGATGGCCGGGCCGCTGGCAAAGGCCTCCAGGCAGCCCCGGCTCCCGCAGCCGCAGGGCGGACCGTAGGGGTCTATGACCTGGTGGCCCACCTCGCCGGCCGTGCCCCCGATCCCCAGGTGCAGTTGCCCGTTGATGACCATGCCGCCGCCGATGCCCGTGCCGATGGCCAGGCAGACCATGGTATCCACCTCGCGGCCGGCGCCGAAGGTCTTCTCGCCCAGGGTGAAAGAGCGCACGTCGTTGAGCAGGTAGGTTGGGAGCCCGGTGCCAGCCGCAATGGTGGCCTTGAGGGGCACGTTGGGCCAGGTGCCGGGCAGGTTGGGGAGGAAGAGCACCAGGCCCCGCTCCAGGTCCAGGACGCCGGGCACGCCGATGCCCACGCCGCCGATCTCCTCCCGGCGCAGGCCGGCATCGGCCATGGCCCTGTGGATGAGGCCGACCATGCGCGCCATGACCGCATCGTGCCCTTCCTTGGCCAGGGTGGGAACCTGGTGCCGCCCCACCACCCGCCCGGTGGTGACATCCACCACTGCGGCCGAGAGGGTTGTGCCGCCCAGGTCCACGCCGACGTAGTGGACAGGCTGTGCCATGTTCTTCACCACCCCACGTTGTGACGGGGAGCAGGGGGACCGGCCAGGGGGCCGGTCCCCCTGCCGAGCCCTCAGATGGTGTAGACCTCCAGGAACTTCTTGGCCACCAGGAAGCCGCGCTTCACCAGTTCGTCGGAACCTTCCCAGTTGCGGTCCTCGTGCTCAATGCTCAGCACGAAGTCGTATCCCACGTCGTACAGGGCGGAGACCACGCGGCGCCAGTCCACCAGGCCCTGGCCGGGCAGGCGCGGGATCTGCCAGTTGAAGCCGCACCCCAGGATGCCATCCTGGTAGAACATCTCCTCGTCAATGTCCATGTCCTTGGCGTGGACGTGGAAGATGCGTTCGCCGAAGTCGTAGATGGCCCGAACGTAGTCAATCTGCTGCCAGACCAGGTGGGAGGGGTCAAAGTTCAGGCCGAAGTTCTCGTCGGGGATGACCTCAAACATCCGCTCCCAGATGGCTGGCGAGTAGGCCAGGTTGGAGCCGCCGGGCCAGGTGTCGGCCCAGAGCATGGGGCAGTTCTCAATGGCGATCTTCACGTTGTGGTCGGCGGCGAACTTGACCAAGTCGGGCCAGACCTTCTGGAACTCCTCAAAGTTGTAGTCAATGTCCTTCCGCCAGTTCCGGCCGGTGACCTCCACGTTCCACGTGCGCCCCACAAAGGAGCCCACGATCCCCACTCCCAGCATCCCCGCGGCCACGATGACCTTCTTGAGGTGGTCAATGACGTGCTGGCGGTGGTCCAGGTCGGGATGGAGGGGGTTGGGGTAGTAGCCCAGGGAGGAGATCTCCAAACCCTTCTCCCTCAGCATGCCGTTGATCTCGGAGGCCTTGGTGGGCGTGAGGGCAGCCACATCAATGTGGGCCACGCCGCCGTACTTGCGGTCTTTGCCTTCGCCGGCCGGCCAACAGGCCAGTTCCAACATCTGGAAGCCGTTCTCGGAGGCCCAGGTGGCCAGTTCCTCCAGCGTCAGATGCGGAAACGCCGCGCTCATCAACCCGATCTTCATGGTCGTATCCTCCTTCTCCGGATGTAGGTCTCCCGTCCGTGGGTTCAGCGTTCCACTTTGACCCAGCGCTGCTCCTTCGCGCTGCGCTCAATGGCCTCGCAGAGGAGGATTTCCTCGTGGCCATCGGCGAAGGTGGGGAAGTCCGGCTTCGCCGAGCGGTCGCCAGCCTGGATGTAGCGGTAGACGGCCTTGTACAGCTGCTTGAAGGTGTCGGGGAAGCCCTCGTTGTGGCCGCCGGGGTAGCCGGTGAAGTCCCGCGCCGCGGGGGTCAGGAGCGAGGGGTCCTTCATCAGGACCTCGTTGGGCCCCTCGCGCCGGCCGATCCACAGTTCGTTGGGGCGCTCCGAATCCCAGGCCAGAGAGAGTTTGGACCCGTTGATCTCGTAGGCCAGGCGGTTCTTGCGGCCAGCGGAGACCTGCGAGACGGTCATCACGCCCCGGGCACCCCCCTCGTAGGCCAAGAGGACCGTGGCGTAATCCTCCGTGTGGATGGGCTGCTCCACGTAGTCCTCGGGGGTCAGTTCCTTGCCGGCGAAGGTGTCAATGGGCTTGGTGGGTTTCTTCCGCACGGGGATGAAGGTGCGGAAGTCCGCCAGGACCGCCTCCACCCGCAGGCCAGTGATGAAACTCGTCAGGTCCAGCCAGTGGGTGCCGATGTCGGCCACGGCCCGCAAGGTCCCGCCCAGTTCCGGCTCCAGCCGCCAGTTCCAGTCCGTGTCGTAGAAGAGCCAGTCCTGCAGGTACGACCCGCGGATGATGTACACATGGCCCAGGTCGCCCCGGGCCACCCGCGCCCGCGCCTCCTGGCACAGGGGGTAGAAGCGGATGTTGTAGTTGACGGCGTGGACAATGCCCGCCTTCTGCGCCAGGTGCAGGAGTTCTGCCGACTCCCGCGAGTTCATGGCCAGGGGCTTCTCGCAGACGACGTGCTTGCCAGCCTCAATGGCTGCCTTGGCCATGGGGTAGTGCAGGTAGTTGGGCGTGGTGATGTGGACCACGTCCACGCGGGGGTCGGCGATCACCTCCTCCCAGGTCCTGTAGACCTTCGGGAGGTTGAGGGCGCGGGCCTTCGGCTGGGCCCGCTCGGGGCTGGAGCCAGCGATCCCCACCACCTCCACCCCCAGCCGGCGAAGGGCTTCCACGTGGGCAGGGCCGATGAACCCCGTTCCGATCACCGCTGCTCGGATACCGTTCGCCATGGGTCGCCTCCTTTATGTGGTTGCGCTTGAACCTACAAGGGGAAACCAGGTACAGCCGCACTTCTCATAGCAGAAGGGAACCGCAGCGGGCCCAACCCACCAGCGGCGGATTGGCCGCCCAAAAAGCAGGCCCGGCCTCGGCAAGGCCGGGCCCGGGCCTATGACTGCTGCGCCTTCTGCGCGAGGCGCGCCTTGAAGTCCTCCAAGATGCGCTCCGTCTGGGTCGCACCGATGCGGGTGACGCCTACGGCGATGACCTCCAGCGCGGCATCCAGGCTGCGCACGCCGTGGGCCGCTTTCACCCCCATGTGGGGCCCCACGGTGGCGCGCATCAGTTTGAGGTCCTCAAGGGTCGCGCCGGTGGGGGCGAAACCAGTGGAGGTCTTCACGTAGTGCGCGCCGGCCTCCTCGGCCAGTTTGCAGGCCCGCACCTTCTCCTCGTTCGTCAGGTAGTGGTTCTCCAGGATGACCTTGACGATGGCCTTCCCCCTGGCGGCCTCCACCACAGCGCGGATCTCGTCCCGCACGTAGTCGTCGCGGCCCGAGCGGAGGGCTCCGATGTTGATGACCATGTCCAGTTCCTCGGCCCCGTTGGCGATGGCCTCCTTGGCCTCAAAGACCTTGGTGGCCGTGGTGGTGCCGCCGTGGGGGAACCCGATCACCGTTCCCACCTTGACGTCGGAGCCCTTGAGCACCTCTGCCGCCAGCGCCACATGGCACGGCTTGACGCACACGGAAGCCACGTGGTACTTGGCTGCCAGTTGGCAGCCGGCGATGACATCCTCGTCCGTCAGTTCGGGCTTGAGGAGGGAGTGGTCAATGGTCTTGGCCAGTTGCTCCAAGGTGAGGGTTTCCACGTCCAGTTTGGGGATCATCGTGCGCTCCTTTCCGCCCCGCGAACAAATGGGCCCCCGGCCTGCCCACAACGGGCCTTGTCAAGAGCCCAAAGCGTTCTCCAGATCGGCCCCTCTGGGTCAGAGCCCGAGCCTGCACCCAGAGGGAAGTGTACCACAACTCCTCAGGCCAGTCTAGCCCCCGTGGAGCCGTCAAAGACGTAGGTGCGTTCGGGGTCAATGGCCATGAACACCGTATCGCCGTGCTTCAGCGGGAAGTTGAGGTGCGTCTCCCGGTCGCCCCGCACCCGCAGGATGTGGCTGTTGAACCGGAGGTCCACGATGATCTCGTGGCCCTGGGGTTCCGTCACATAGACTTCCACGGGCACCGCGCCGGCCTGGGGTGTTGGGCTCAGGCGGATGGTCTCGGGGCGGGCCCCCAGGAGCACCCGCTGGGAAGGGGCAGCGGCGAAGAGCCGGGCGCTCTTGGCCGGTGGGAGCACCACCCGCAAGGCCTCCCGCACGAGCACGGCCCGGTCCCCCTCTCGGGAGAGGGTGCACTCAATGAAGTTCATGGGCGGGCTGCCGATGAAGCCGGCCACGAACCGGTTGGCCGGGTCGTTGTAGATCTCCTCTGGGGTGCCCACCTGTTGCACGCGCCCCTCGTTGAGGACGATGAGGCGCGAGCCCATCCCCTGGGCCTCCACCTGGTCGTGGGTCACGTAAAGGGTGGTGACCCCCAGGTCGCTGTGCAGTTTCTTGAAGCCGGAGCGGGCCTGGATGCGCAGTTTGGCATCCAGGCCGCCGAACGGCTCGTCCAGGAGGAACAGGGTGGGCCTGCGGACCAAAGCACGGCCCAGGGCCACGCGCTGCTGCTGGCCACCGCTGAGTTGGGCCGGGTACCGGTCCAGGTACTCCGTCATCTCCAGCATCTCGGCCACTTCTTGCACCCGCTTGGCGATCTCCACCTTGGGGTAGCGTGCCGCCTCCAGGGGGAAGGACCAGTTCTCGCGCACCGTCATGTGGCCGTAGAGAGCCCGGGACTGGTAGACCATCGCGATGTCCCGATCGCGCGGGTGCACCTCGTTGAGCCGGCGGCCGTTGAGACGGACCTCGCCCTTGGCCAGGGGAGCCCAGCCGGCGATGGCCCTCAGGATGGTCGTCTTGCCCGAGCCCGAAGGCCCGACGATGACCGCCAGTTCCCCCTTCTCCACGGAGAAGGTCACCTCGCGGATGG
>DAOTYM010000521.1:0-2688 GCA_034434775.1 Anaerolineae bacterium
GCCGCGAGGACCAGGTGCTCCAGCGCGATGGCCACATCCACCAGGTAGAAGTCCTGGTCGCCCCGGCGGCCGCTGAACCTGGGGTCGGCGCAGGCCACGACCACCACCGGCGCGCTCTCCAGCCAGCGGTTGATCTGGTAGCCCAGAGGCTGCTCCCTGGCCAGCCGCCGGATGGTCTCTTTCTCCCGCACGACGACGAACCGCCAGCACTGGCCGTTCCGCCACGAGGGGGCCAGCCTGGCGGCTTCCAGGATGCGCAGGAGCGTGGCTTCTTCCACCGGGGTGTCGGCGTAGCGCCGCACGCTCCGCCGCCGGCGGATCGCCTCGTAGAGGTCCATCTCGCCCCTCACTCCCGCAGGGTTCGGATGGAGCCTCAGCGGGGTGCCTGTTCGGCCTCGGGGGCGCGGTCCCACCGCTCCTCCGGCTCCAGGGCGCGGATGTCCTCCGGCTTCTCCACCCGGTCAATGTAGAGGATGCCGTCCAGGTGGTCAATTTCGTGCTGGAGGGCGCGGGCCAGCAACCCCTCCCCTTCCACCTGAATGCGCTTGCCCTTGGGCGTCTGGGCCCGCACGGTGACCTTGCTTGCCCGCCGCACCAGGCCCACATATCCGGGGATGGAGAGGCACCCTTCCTCGCCCACTTCCTCCCCCTCGCGGCGCACGATCTCCGGGTTCACCAGGACGTAGCGCTTGCCGCTCTGGGGGTCCTCCTCATCCTTGGGCAGTTCCACCACGATGACCCGCTGCAGCACGCCCACCTGAGGCGCGGCCAGGCCCAGGCCACGGGCCGCATGCATGGTCTCAACCATATCGTCCACCAAGCGCTGCAGTTCGCCGTCAAAGACCTTGACCCGGCGGGACTTGCGCCGGAGGATGGGGTTTTCCGCCGTCAGGATTTCCCGTACGCTCATGCCCACAACCCCTCTCGTCCAAACGCTGGGAGAACGGGCCGTTCCCCCCACGAGCCTATAAAGGATGGTGTGCAACATTATACCCCCTGTGGGTACTCCTGTCAAAACGGTGCGTCGGCCCGCCATGCGCCAGGTTTGACCCCTTCGGGTTGCTCCTCTATAATGGACTGGGGTGCCGTCGGTTCTGCGCACCCCGAGGAGGGACAACCGTGGAGGGGGTCACAGGAAACGTGCTGAACCTGTTGGCCGTGCTCCTCTTGGTGCTGGCCAACGGTTTCTTCGTCGCCGCGGAGTTCTCCTTGGTCAGCGTGCGGCGCACCCGGGTGGAGGAACTCGTCGCCGCGGGCAACGAGGCGGCCCGGGCCGTGCGCAAGGCCATAGACGACCCAGACCGCTTCATCGCCGCCACCCAACTGGGCATCACCATCGCCAGCCTGGGCCTGGGCTGGATCGGCGAGCCAGCCCTGGCCCACCTGATAGAGCCGCTGGTGGGTTGGCTGCCGGGGGCCTGGAGGGGGACGGCCAGCCACAGCATCGCCGCGGGCCTCGCCTTCTTCGTCATCACCTTCCTGCACGTCGTGGCGGGCGAACTGGCCCCCAAGTCCATCGCCCTCCAGTACCCCGAGGAGACTGCCTTCGTCGTCGCCCGCCCCACCCTCTTCACCGAGAACCTCTTCCGGCCCCTCATCTGGCTCCTCAACGGCGCGGGCAACGGCCTCCTGCGCCTGGTGGGGCTGCGCGCCCCCACTGGCCACCAGCGCGTCCACTCCGTGGAAGAACTGAAGATGCTCATCGCCGCCAGCGAACAGGAGGGGGTCCTGGAGACGGAAGAGACCCAGATCCTCCAGCGGGCCTTTGACTTCGGCGACCGCCGGGTCCAGGAGGCGATGATCCCCCGGCCCGAGGTGGTGGGCCTCCCCGCCGAAGCCACCGTGGCCGACCTCCTGCGCACGTTCCGCCAGGCCCCCCACAGCCGGTTCCCCGTGTACGAAGGGGACCTGGACAACATCGTCGGGGTGGTCTCCGTGAAGGACGTGCTCCACCTCCTGGCGGAGGACCAGGCTGCGTGGCAGCGCCCCATCCGCGACCTGGCCCGCCCCGCCCTCTTCGTGCCCGAGAGCAAGCCCATCGGCGACCTCTTCGCGGAGATGCGGGAGAAGCAGGTGCAGATGGCCGTCGTCCTGGACGAGTACGGCGGCACGGCCGGCATCGTCACGGCCGAGGAACTGGTGGAGGAGATCGTGGGGCGCATGAGCGACGAGTGGGTCGCCGAACCCGAGGTGGTCCGGATAGACGAAGAGACGGCCGACATTGACGCCCTGATGCGGGTGGACGAGGTCAACGAGGAACTGGGCCTCAACCTCCCGGAGAACGAGAATTACGAGACAGTGGCCGGGTTCCTCCTCTACCGCCTGGGCCGCATCCCCGAGGAGGGGGAGCGGTACCGGTACGGCGACCTGGTGCTGACCGTCACCAAGAGGGAAGGCCCTAAGATCGCCAGGGTGCAGGTGCACCGGCTCAAGGCCAAAGGGAGCGCGGCAGGGGCGTAGCATGGAGGAAGGGAAAGCCCGGGACGCGCTGCGGGGGATCGCCCTCTTCGCCGGCCTCTCTCAAGGGACGCTGGCCCGGCTGGCGGCCGTGGCGGTGCGGCGCACCTACAGGCCGGGCGAGATCATCCTGGTGGAAGGGGAACCCTGCGAGGCGGCCTACTTCCTGGCGGAAGGCTTCGTGCGCGTCTACCGCCTCTCGCCGGGAGGGCGGGAGCAGGTCCTGGTCCG
>DAOTYM010000522.1:0-2163 GCA_034434775.1 Anaerolineae bacterium
CCTTGTCGGCTGCGCTTGGCCGGCACCTGCTCACCGGAGCGGATGGCTTCCAATACTTCGTCCTGGGTCGCCCCGCGCTCGGCCATCTGTTCAAGGGCGTGGCGGGAGAAACGAACCGGTTTCGCCATCAGCATGCGCCATCTCTAATCACTTCGCGCCTCGGCGATACCCTACACCTGGTTCTCCACCACGCACTGTGCCGAGGACGGTGACCAAGCACCACACGCCCAGCAGTTCCGGGTCGGCGTGATGCGCTGCCGGGGATCTCACTTGTCGGGCATGGCTTCAGGCGTAAACGTACCATAGAAAGGCTCCCCTGTCAAAGGCATCCCGTGGCGGGCCAACCCTTCACGTCCAGGTGGTCGCCCTGGCACCGTAGGGAGCGCAGCCCTTGCGACTGAACCGGTGTAGCGGGGCGCGCCTTCTAGCCTGCTGCCGGGACGGGGCCGTCGGCGCAGGCCGACACCTGGCCTGAGCCCCGACCTCAACCGGCGGCGGTAGGGGCGCACGGCCGTGCGCCCCTACCGGCATCAAGCCTCTCGGCGGTCAAGGCCGGCGGCATGGAGGATCCAGTCCACGGCGGCGGGGAGGTCTTCCACCACGGTGCAGGCGGCGCGGAGGCCGGGCGAGAGGCGCGGGAGGTGCGCCCGCCCGCGGCCGGTGAGCACCAGGATGGGGTGCACCCCCGCGGCCAGGGCCGCTTCCACGTCGCTCTGGGCATCCCCCACCAGGTAGGAAGCGGAAAGGTCCAGGTCGTGTTCCTCGGCTGCCCGGAGGATCAGGCCGGGCTGGGGCTTCCGGCAGGCGCACCCCTCGTCGGGGCGGTGGGGGCAGATGTACACCGCATCTATGCGGCCTCCGTGGGCGACGACCATCGCCCGGATGCGCCGGTTGATCTCCTCGGCCACCTCCGGCGCGAGGAGCCCGCGCCCGATGGGCGACTGGTTGCTCACGACGATGATGGCGAAGGGGGTCTGGGCGAGGCGAGCCAGGGCCCTGAAGACACCGGGGAGGAACTGCACCTCCGCCCACGATTTCACGTAGTCGGGCCGGTTGACGTTGATGACGCCGTCCCTGTCCAGGAAGACCGCTGGGCGTGGCATGGGGAGTCCTCCAGCGGTCAACCCCGGGCCCTTGGATCGGCCTTCGCCCCGGAAGGGGCCTGGCCCTCGGAGTGGACGCCAGCCACCGCAGCCGGCTGGGGGGCCGCCAGGCCCTCCTCCCCCCGCTCCAGGCGCTCCAACTGCTCGTCCAGGCCTGCCACAAGCCGCCGGTAGGCCAGTTTCTCGTTCCCTTCCATCCCCTCCACTCCTCGCCACCGCCTGCGGCCTTGCCCCCTGCTATCTCCCATTATAGGGACTTCTCCGCTCCCTGGCAAGCAGGGCGCAGGCCCGGCCCATCCCGCGCGACGCCCTTTCCTACATTGGGGCTCCCTGCGGGCCTCCGGGGAGGCCGCCCGCCTATTCCACGATCTGGCGCCAGCCAAGCCCCCTTTACAAACCCGCGCGGAGATCAGCGGTTTCCGGCCTGTTGTCTTTTCGGTCCGTTCGTGCTATACTTTGGGCACGGGGAAGGCCTCCACGCCGCATCCCGACGTAGGCTGGCCCACCGTTCTGCGCTGTGCCAGACCCTCCTGAGGAGGATTGCCGTGAAGAAGGTCGTCCCGCTTGCCGCGCTTCTCCTGGGGGCCGCGTTCCTGCTGTCCGCCTGTGGGGGTGGCGAGCCTTCTCCAGCCCCGACCCCCACCCCAGCCCTGATCCCAACGGCCACGCCTCCAGCGCCGCCCGCGCCTCCGCCCACCCCGGCAGGCCCTTTCTTACCCAAGGGGTACGTGGCCCAGTTCCAGCAGGCTGAGCACGGCATCACGGGCCAGGCCCGCGTGGTCGCCGACCGGCAGATCCTGCTCCAGGGGTTCTCCTACGATGGACAAGGGAAGGGCGCTGACATCCGCCTGGCCCGGCAGGGCCAGTTGGACCCGCCCCTGGCCATCCTCATGCCGGACCTGGGAGGGCCCTACCAGAACACCGCCCTGGCCCTGACGGTCCCGCCGGACCTGCCCCCGGGGGCCGCGGAGGTGATCGCCGTCTACAGCGCGGTGGAGAAGCGGGCCTATGCCGTGGGCGTGTTCGGGGAGCCTCCCCCCGAGGTTCCGACGCCCACCCC
>DAOTYM010000523.1:0-11458 GCA_034434775.1 Anaerolineae bacterium
AAGAGGGTCCCACCGGCCAGGGGATACTCCAGCCCCTCGGTCCAGATGCCGTGGCAGTCCCCGCCGATGGGGATGAGGGAGAGGAGGTCTCCTGCCTCGCCGGCCACCTCCACCCCGCTCCGGATCAGGAACACGGCCTCTTTCCCCTCCACGATGCTGCACCGTCGCCCTTCCAGTTCCGGCAGGGCCAGCAAGAGGACGTTGGCCAGGGTCTGGTCGGTGCGGCCCCCCAGGGCTGCACAGATGGCGATCTCGTCTGCCCCGCGGGCCACGGCCTGCCTGAGGGCCAGTTCCAGGTCGGTTTCGTCCGTGGCCGCGGGGTATTGCAGGAGGACGGTCCCGCTGGCCTCCAGGGCGCGCCATGTATCCAGCGGGAGGGAATCCAGGTCGCCCACCACCAGGTGGGGACGCAGGCCCAGGGCCAGGGCGCGCTCGCTCCCCCCATCGGCAGCGATCAAGAGGTCTGCCTGCAGGGCCAGGGCGCGGACCTGGTCCGGGTGTGTCAGAAGGCCGTTGGCCAGGATGAGGGCTTTCACGGTGCACCTCCCTCTCTGGGGGAACCCACACGCGAAAAGGCCACCGCCTGGATGGTGGCCGGTGGCCTCGCGCTTTCTGCAACCCCTCACGCTTCCCTACGCCGGCATTACCCAGGTCAGGTTCAAGGGGTCGGGACGGTGCCGCGTGCTCCGCGGCGTGGTCCACCTCTCAGCCCGGCTCCCCGAGCTCCCCCAGCGTGTGTTCTCTTGTCTTACCAAGGCCAATATACCACAAGGGTGGAGGGTTGTCAAATCGGGCCTCAGCAGAAGAGCGTGCTCAGGACACGTCCTGGCTTGCCCGTTCGCGGGACCGAAAGCGGGGGGTCCTGCAGGGGCACACACTGGTTTGCCAAAATCGCCCCCTTTGGGTATAATATCTGCGCCTCGTGGGGAAGTGTCGGAATGGGCAGACGAGCGTGACTTAGGATCACGTGGAGCAATCCGTGAGAGTTCGAGTCTCTCCTTCCCCACCTGGCACGAGGGCTTTGGGCCATCCCGAGCGGAAGTAGTTCAGAGGTAGAACGTCTGCTTGCCAAGCAGAAGGTCGCGGGTTCGAATCCCGTCTTCCGCTCCAGCAAGAGAGAGGGGCTCCTCCAGGCCGAAGGGGGAGCCCCTTTCCGCGCCTGAGGGGCCGGCGCGATTTGCGCCTCCACGTGGAGGCGTGGTATACTGGGCGTGCACCTTCGGGGCAGGGTGAGGCAGGGGCCCGAGGCCCCCGCCAATTCCCGATCGGCGGTAGGGAGCCCAGCCGGGAGAAAACGGCTGCACGCTCCGAGCCCGCGAGCCGCAAGGCAGACCCGGTGCGGGGAGAAGTCCCCCAAAGCCGGGGCCGACGGTACAGTCCGGATGGGAGAAGGTGGCGCAAGAAGGCGCGGCGCGCGGTCTTCGCGTTGGCTTGCGTGCACATCCTGCCCCGAAGCAAGGCTTCGGGGCTTTTTTGATGCCTGCTTGGCGAGGTGTGGAGGGTTCGGCAGGATGGCTGAGGCAAAAGTGCAGGCTGTTGAGGTGCTGAGAGGGGATAGCCGCTCCCTTGCGGACCGCCTCCGCAGGCGCGCGGACCTCCTCCTGGTGCCCCTGGGGCTGGCGACCTTCGTGCTCCTGTGGCAGGGCCTGGTCCTCGTGGGCGGGTATCCGGACTTCATCCTCCCCTCGCCGGGGCGGGTCGCGGCCCGGCTGGTGGCCCTGGCGACGGGGGGCAGCCTGTGGTGGCACGCCTGGATCACAGTGCAGGAGATCCTGGGAGGGCTGGCCCTGGGCCTGACCACGGCTTCCGTGTTGGGGTACGTGCTGGCCCGCTTCCGCAGGCTGGAGAGGCTTCTCTCGCCCTACGTCGTGGCCTCGCAGGCCATCCCCGTGGTGGCCCTGGCCCCCCTCCTGGTCATCTGGTTCGGCTTCGGGAGCCTCTCCAAGGTCCTGGTCTGCGCCTTGGTCGTCTTCTTCCCAGTCCTGGTCAACACCGTGGTGGGCCTGCGGGGGGTGGACCAGAACCTGCGCGACCTCATGCGGACCTACGAGGCCACCCGCTGGCAGACCTTCCGCCTGCTGGAACTGCCCGCCGCCCTGCCGGTCCTCCTGGGGGGCCTGAAGGTGGGGGTGACCCTCTCGGTCATCGGCGCGGTGGTGGGCGAGTTCGTGGGCGCGGACCGCGGCTTGGGCTTCCTGGTCAACCTGGGGCACGGGCTCATGGATACGCCCCTCATGTTCGTGGCTATCTTCACTCTGGTCGTCATCGCCCTCGCCCTCTACGGCACCGTCAGCCTGCTGGAGAGCCGGCTCCTCTCGTGGCGGTCGTAGGGCGACATCCCAACGTGGAGGAAGGACCATGATGACGCAGGGACAGCGCAAGGGGATGGGGCTGGTGGCTTTGTGCTTGGCTTTGGCCGTGGCGGTGGCGGGGTGCGCCGCGCCGGCCCCCACGCCCACGCCTACAGCGGTCCCCCTCAGGCCGGTCAAGGTGGCGATGGGCTTCATCCCCAACGTGCAGTTCGCACCCTTCTACGTGGCCCAGAGCAAGGGCTACTTCGCCCAGGAGGGGCTGGAGGTCACCTTTGACTACGGCATGGAATCGGACCTGATGAAACTCCTGGGCACGGGCGAACTCCAGTTCGTGGTGGGAAGCGGCGATCAGGTCATCCTGGCCCGCTCCCAGGGGTTGCCGGTGGTCTACGTGGCCCAGTGGTACCGCCGCTACCCGGTCTGCGTGGTGGCCCTGGAGGGGAAGGGCATCCGCACGCCGAAGGACCTGGAAGGGAAGGTGGTGGGCATCCCTGGGCTCTATGGAGCCAGTTACGTGGGGTGGAAAGCCCTGGCCCGCGCCACGGGCCTGGATGAGGCCCGCGTGACGCTCCAGCCCATCGGCTACACCCAGGTGGCTGCCCTCCTGGAGGGCCGGGTGGACGCGGCCGTGTGCTACACCATGAACGAGCCCATCCAGTTGCGGGAGGCAGGGCACACGGTGAACGTCCTGGAGGTCTCTGACTACGCCACCCTGGTCTCCAACGGCCTCATCACCAACGAGCGGACCATCCAGGAGGACCCGGCCCTGGTGACGGCCCTGGTGCGGGCCTTCCTGCGGGGGCTGCGGGAGACCCTGGACGACCCCGACGCCGCCTTTAAGACGTGCCTCCAGTACGTCCCCGAGGCCGGCGGCGAGAACGAGGCCCGGCAGCGGGCGGTGCTCAGGACCTCGGTGGACCTGTGGCGCACAGACCGCCTGGGCTTCTCGGAGGCCAAGGCCTGGGAGGAGTCCGTGGCCCTCATGCTGGGGTCGGGCCTCATCACGGAGGCTCCGCCGGTGGAGGCGCTCTTCACCAACCGCTTCGTGGAAGCGGCAGGGGTGAAGTAAGGTGGAGGCGAGATGTTCGGTCTGAGGCGTGAGAACGGCCTTGCGGTGGACGCCGCAGCGCAGGACGCGCACCTGGTGCTCCGCCGGGCAGCCCCAACGCTGGTGGCGGAGGACATCCACCTGGTCTACCGGGACGGGAACGTCCCCACGAAGGCCCTGGAGGGCGTGAACCTGCGGGTGGCCAACGGGGAGTTCCTCTGCATCCTGGGGCCTTCGGGGTGCGGCAAGACCTCCCTCCTGCGGGTCCTTTCGGGCCTGGTGCGGCCCACCCAGGGGAGGGTCTACCTGGATAACGAACTCCTGACCCGCCCCAGCCGGCGCGTGGGCCTGGTCTTCCAGGCGGCGAACCTGATGCCCTGGCGCACCGTGCTGCGCAACGTGACCCTGCCCTTGGAAGTGGCCGGCATCCCCTTGGCCGAAGCGGAAAGGCGGGCCCGCGCCCTCCTGGACCTGGTGGGCCTGGCCGGCTTTGAGCAAGCCCACCCGGCGCAACTCTCCGGCGGCATGCAGCAGCGGGTGGCCATCGCCCGGGCCCTGGTGCAGGACCCGGTGGTCCTCCTGATGGACGAGCCGTTCGGCGCCCTGGACGCCCTGACCCGGGAGCGGCTGAGCCTGGAGTTCCTGCGCATCTGGAGCACGCGGCGACAGACGGTGGTGATGGTCACCCACGACATCCAGGAGGCCATCTTCCTGGCGGATCGGGTGCTCGTCCTGAGCCCGCGGCCCGGCCGCGTGGTCCTGGAGATGGCGGTCCCCCTGCCCCGTCCCCGCACCCTGGACGTCCTGTACACCTCGGAGTTTGCTGCTCTGGCGAGGGAGGCGCGCGGGGCCATCGCCCAGGCATGACGGAGGACCGCTCTCCTCAACAGGGCTTCTCGTAGGCGCCGGCAACGCGTTGCCCGCTGGTCTCCGGCCTCACCTTCCCCCTTCCTTTTCGCACGCAGACCTCGCCTCTACTGCTGGACCACAATAAAAAATTCCGTTTTCGGCCGTGCAGGTCACGGTTGCAGTCTCATACAGTAGGGGCGCACGGCCGTGCGCCCCTACCCAGGATTACATATCGTCAAAAACCACCGTGGCGCAGTACTACCCCCTGGCCCCCTTCCCTCTCCGCAGGCGGAGAGGCGAAGGGGGGATGGGGGGATGGGGTGAGGTTTGTAGGGGCGATGCGAAGGGGGCCTTTGCCGCTCCCTCGCGCAATTGACAGGCGCGCCCGTTCTGCTATAATACCCTTGCTCCCAGGAGGGGTCCTCAGTGGGTGCCGTTGACGAGATCAAAGAGCGCCTGGACATCGTGGACGTCATCTCTGCCTATGTGCCCCTCAAGAAGGCCGGTCGCAACTACAAGGGCCTCTGCCCCTTCCACACCGAAAAGACCCCCTCCTTCGTGGTCTTCCCAGAGTCGGGCACATGGCACTGCTTCGGCGCGTGCGGCACCGGGGGCGACCTCTTCACTTTCATCATGCGCAAGGAGAACATGACCTTCGGCGAAGCGCTGCGCTTCCTGGCGGCCAAGGCCGGGGTGGCCCTGGAACCTCCCTCGGAGCGCAAGCAAGCCGAAGACGCCCAGCGGCAGCGGCTTTTGGAGATCCTGAACGCCGCAACCCTGTACTACCACAACCTCCTCCTCCACGCGCCAGCAGCGCAGCCAGCCCGCCAGCACCTCACATCCCGCCACCTGGAGCCGCGGACCTGGCAGCAGTTCCAGTTGGGGTACTCGCCGGGGGAGTGGCGTGCCCTCTCCACCTACCTCCTGGAGAAGGGCTATGCCCTGGACGACCTGGTCACGGCCGGCCTGGTGGTCATCCCGGAAGGACGGGAGGGGCATTACGACCGCTTCCGCCACCGCCTCATCATCCCCATCCGGGACCGCCGCGGCCAGGTGGTGGCCTTCGGCGCCCGCGCCCTGGACGACAGCGAGCCCAAGTACCTCAACTCGCCCCAGAGCCCTCTCTTTGACAAGGGCCGGCTCCTCTTCGGCCTGGATTCGGCCTGGGAAGCCATCCGCGCCACGGGCCGGGCCGTGATCGTGGAAGGGTACATGGACGTCCTCATGGCCCGGCAGCACGGCATGGACAACGTGGTGGCCACCATGGGCACCGCCCTCACCGAAGCCCACCTGGGCCAACTGGCGCGCCTGACCTCCAGGATCGTCCTGGCCCTGGACGCGGACGAGGCGGGCAACCAGGCCACCCTCCGCGGCCTCAACCTGGCCCGGGAGACCATGCGCCGCCGGGCTGTGCCCGTCCTCACCCCTTCGGGGCAAGTCCGCTTTGAGGACCGGCTGGACCTGGACCTGCGCATCCTGGCCCTGCCGCCAGGCCGCGACCCGGACGAGGTCATCCACGAGAACCCGGAGGCCTGGGAACGCCTGGTGGAGACCGCCGTCCCCGTGGTGGATTACTACTTCCAGGTCGTCCTGGCGAGCCTGGACCTGAGCCAGGCCCGGGATAAATCCCGCGCGGTGAGGGCCCTGACCCCGGTCATCCGCGACCTGGGCGATGAGGTCCAGCGGGAGCACTACGTGCAGCGGCTGGCACGCCTTCTCCAGGTGAGCGAACAAGCCATCCGCGCTGAGATGCGCCGCGTGCCCCGCCAGGCGACGCGGCCCACCGAAGAGGTGGAAGAAGAGGCCGCGCCGGCCAGGCGCTCCCGCCTCCCCGGGCCCGAAGAACTCTTCCTGGGCTACCTGGCGACCTACCCCCACCTCCTCCCCAAGGTGGACCGCTACATGCGGGAGGAACTGGCGGCGGAGCCTTTCTCCGAAGGGGACTTCCAGAGGGCCGAGAACCGCCTCGTCTTCTCGGCCCTGGCCAGCGGGATGTACGCAAGCCCGCCAGAGGAGCGGTGGGAGGCCAACCTGGACCCGGACCTCCAGGCCCACGTAGACCTGCTGCGGGGGGCCCTGGAGCAGGGGCCTCCTATGCCCGAAGAACTGGTGGAGCAGGACGCATTGGACTGCGCCCTGCGCCTCCGCAAGCGCAACCTGAAGCGGTCCGTGGAGCAGTTGCGGTACCTCTTGGAAGATCCCAGCGTGTTGGAAGGCCCCCAGCGCCTGGAGGTGATGCGCCGCATCAACGAGCAGAACCTGGCGCTGGGCCGCTTGGACAAGGCGTTGGAGGCCCGGTCCCAGCGGAGCCGCTGGCCAGCCGTGGAGCCGAACAGTCGCTCTCTCTAGCCCTCCCCGGCGTGGGACCCTGCGGGCCAGCGCCAGGTGGAGGCCAGGCCGTGCCCCTCAAGCACGGCGCGGGTCGTGTTCCCCGGGAGCGTCGGGCGGGGATCCAGGACGGAAAAGGGAGCACAGGTGTGACCAAGGGAGTCGCCTTGTCCCACCGTTCCACCCGGAGGCAGCCTCGGGGGGCCAGGCGCAGGATCGCGCCCCCAGAGAGGCCCCAGGCTCCGAAGGAGGCGGAGGCCTCCTCCGAGGCCTGGCCTGGGGAGTGGGCCGCCGACGGCCCCGATTCCGACTTCCAGAGCGACCTCCTCCACGTCTACCTGCAGGAGATCGGGCAGGTCCCGCTCCTGGAACCCGAACAGGAGAAGGAACTGGCCCGCGCGGTCCAGGAGGGCCGGAAGGCCTTCCTGCGGCTCCAGCAGGACGACGCCAACGGGGAGGAACGCGAAGCCCTGCTGGCCTTGGTCCAGCAGGGGAAGGAGGCCGAACGGAGGCTTGTCCAGGCCAACCTGCGCCTGGTGGTGAGCGTGGCCCGGCGCTTCGGGCCGAGCGGGCTGCCCTTTTCGGACCTGGTCCAGGAGGGGAACCTGGGCCTCCTCCGAGCGGTCCAGAAGTACGACCCGGAGCGGGGGTACCGGTTCAGCACCTACGCCACCTGGTGGATCCGCCAGGCCATCAGCCGCTACATCGCCGACCACGCCCGGACCATCCGCATCCCGGCCCACATGGTGGATACGCTCTCCCGCCTGAGCCGGGCCCAGAGGGGGATGACCCAGGCCATGGGCGAAGAGCCCACGCTGGAGCAGTTGGCCTGCGCTATCGGCTTCCTTTCCGAACAGGACCTGGCAGCCATAGAGGAGGCTGGCAGGGAGGGCCAGGACCTGCCGCCCGAGTTGGCAGCACGCCGGCGGAGGGCCCTGCTCAAGATGCGCCGCATCCTGCGGGCCTCCCAGGACCCGGTCTCCCTGGAACTGCCGGTGGGGGCCGACCGGGAGGGGTCCCTGGGCGACATCCTCACCGATGAAAACGTGGAGGCTCCCGTGGAGACGGCCTCCCGGCACCTTCTGAGGGAGCAGGTGGAAGGGGTCCTGGAGGAACTCTCGGAACGGGAGCGGAAGGTCCTGGAGATGCGGTTCGGCCTTCTGGATGGCCAGACCTACACCCTGGAGGAGGTGGGCAGCGCGCTGGGGGTCACCCGCGAGCGCATCCGCCAGATTGAGGCGAAGGCGCTGCGCAAACTGCGGCACCCCCACCGGCGCCGCAAACTCAAGGACTTCCTGTGAGGCACAGAGGACGCGGAGACCACAGAGGGCTCTCCTCTTCTCTGGGTTCTCTGTGCCCTCTGTGGTGCATCCAAATCTGCGACGAGGAGGACTGTCGTGCTCATCAACCAGGAGCGCTGTACCCGGTGCGCCCAGTGCATCAGTTTCTGCCCCGTGGGGGCCATCGTGGGGGACAAGGCCACGAAGCAGATCGTGGTGGACCAGGAGCGGTGCGTGGAGTGCAACGTTTGCTACCGCTCCGGCGTCTGCCCGGAGGACGCCTTTGTCCTGCCGACCCTCACCTGGCCGCGCAGCGTGCGGGGCGTCTTCAGCGACCCGGTCCAGGTGCACAAGGAGACCCGCATCCCGGGGCGCGGTACCGAGGAGATGAAGACCAACGACGTGACCGGCCGCTTCAAGCGGGGCCAGGTGGGCATCGCCATTGAGTTGGGCCGGCCGGGCACCTCCACCTCCTTCCGCGACGTGCAGAAAGTAGCGGAGGTGTGCGCCCTCCACGGCGTGACCTTTGAGCCCCAGAACCCGGTCACCTTCCTCATGGTGGACCGGGCCCGGGGCCTCCTCAACCCAGAGGTGCTGGACGAACGGGTCCTCTCAGCCATCATTGAGTTTGAGGTAGACCAGGCCAAGGTCCCGGCCCTCCTGCGGGACCTGCGAGCCGTGAGCCAGGAGATCCAGACCGTCTTCAGCCTGAACGCCTGCCAGTTGGTGGAGCCGGACGGCTCGGTCCCCATGCTAAAGATGCTGAGGGCGGAGGGGTTCCAGCCCTCCCCCAACGGCAAGAACAACGTGGGTCTGGGGAAGCCTGCCTACCCCTTCTTCGGCGAGGAGGCGTGACATGTCGCACACCCTGCACCGCCTCGGCACTCCCGACAACCTCCGAGAGGACTTCGTCGTCTTCGCCATGTCGGCCAAGGGGATCAACGAGAAGGGCTCCGCGCCCAAACTGCGGCGCTTCCTGGAGATGGCCCTGGCCTACAACCCGGTCAACTACGGGGACATGAAGACGGGCAACAAGTTCACCCACTCCCTGGAGGAGATCCTGGAGGGCATCCAGGATGTCTCCATCGTCCACGCCGTCTTCACCGACGAGGAGCCCGTCGCCCGCCTCCTGACGGACTTGGCGCGGGAGGACCTGGGCGTCTCGGTGGTGGTCTCGGGCCTCTTTGACCGGGTGGGCGAGTGCGCCCGCAGGGCTGGGCTCCGGCAGCACACGGTAGAGTACTCCCTGGGCATCTGGGGGCGGACCGACCTCCTGCCGGACACGGACATCCTGCAGGTGACCACCATGTGCGGGCACGGGATGGTCTCGGCGCGCCTGGTGCGCCGCCTGGTGAGCGAGATCAAGAGGGGCAGGGCAACGCCGGAGGAGGCGGCCCAAACCCTGGCCCACCAGTGCGTCTGTGGGGTCTTCAACCCCGTGCGGGCGGCCCGGCTCCTGGCCCTCATGGCCGAGGAGGGGACTTCCGGCGCGCCGCCCGCGCCCGGCCAGACGACGGCGTGAGCATCCATGCGGAGGAGGATAGGTCACCATGGCTGAACCCTTCTACGGCTACGCCGGCGCGATCCTCCGGGTGGACCTCACCCACGGTGAGATCGCCACGGAACCCCTTTCCCCTTTCTTCGCCCGGACGTGGGTGGGCGGCACTGGCTTCGGCGCACGCATCCTGTGGGAGGAGGTGCCCGCGGGCGTGGCCTGGGACGATCCGGAGAACCGCATCGTCCTCGCCTCCGGCGTCCTGGGCGGGACCCGTGTGGGCGGTTCCGGCACCTTCTCCGCCGCCTTCAAGGGGCCCATGACCAACCTGGCTGGAGCCACCCAGGCCAGCGGCTTTTTCGGGGCCTTCCTGCGCCTCTCGGGATTTGACGCCGTGGTGATCCGCGGGGCTGCTCCTGAGTGGAGTTACCTCTACATCCACGATGGCACGGCCGAACTGCGGGATGCCCGCCACCTTCTGGGCAAGGACACCTGGGAGACGGAGGAGGCCGTGGCCCAGGACCTGGGCCTGCCAGCCCACCGGGTGAGCGTCTACAGCATTGGGCCGGCTGGCGAGCACCGGGTCCGCTTCGCTGCCCTGGTGGGCGACCGCGGCCACGTGGCCGCCCACAACGGCGTGGGGGCGGTCTTCGGGGCCAAGCGCCTCAAGGCCGTGGCCGTGGCCCGCGGCTCGCGGCCAGTGCCCGTCCACGACCGCGACCGCCTCGCCGAGGCCGCGGAGCGCCTCTTCCAGCACGCTTCCACCAAGTTCGCCGGCGGCACGGTCTACAAGTACGGCACCGGAGGGCTCCTGCCCGGCATCCACGCCACGGGCATGCTGCCGGTGAAGAACTACACCACCAGCGTCTTCCCGGAGTACGAGAAGATCTCCGGCCAGTACCTGCGCACCCACTTTGACATCCACGCCCACCCCTGCTGGGCCTGTCGGGTGGCCCATGTCAAGATGGTGCGGGTCACGGAAGGCCCCTACGCGGGCTACGAGGGGGAGGAGCCGGAGTACGAGTGCCTGGCGGCCTGGGGCTCCCAGATCGGGAACGCGGACCCGGGGGCCGTGGTCATGCTCTCCAACCTCACGGACCGCCTGGGCCTGGACGCCAACGAGTCCAGTTGGGTGGCGGGGTGGCTCATGGAGTGCCGTGAGAAGGGGCTCCTTTCCCCCGCGGACCTGGATGGGCTGGACCTGGCCTGGGGCGACGTGGAGGGGGTGGCGCGCCTCCTGCACAAGATCGCCTGGCGGGAAGGGTGCGGCGACTGGCTGGCCGAGGGGGTGATGCGGGCCTCGCAGCGCCTGGGCGGCGAGGCGCCGAACCTGGGCATCTACACCCTCAAGGGGGCGAGCCCCCGCAGCCACGACCACCGCGGCCGCTGGTACGAACTCCTGGATACGTGCCTTTCCAACACCAGCACCATTGAGGCCAGTTTCGGCCAGCCCCCGGACCTGCCCGGCGCGCCGAAACTGACGGAACCGTTCAACCCGGAGCAGGTCTCCACGGTCAACGCCGTGACGGGCGGCTGGCGCCAGTTTGAGGACTGCCTGGGGATCTGCCGGTTCTGCTCCACCGACCCCCTGGCCGTGGTGGACTGCGTCAACGCCGTGGCCGGCTGGAACCTGACCACCGACGACGCCCTGGAGATCGGCCGGCGGGCCATCAACCAACTGCGGGCCTTCAACTTCCGGCACGGGCTGGACCCAGCGCTGGAGGCCCCGGCCCCGCGCTACGCCTCGCAGCCGGTGGACGGGCCCGCCGCTCCCTACCACTTCGCTGCCCACTTCCCCCAGATGAAGCGGAACTACTGGGAGAAGATGGGGTGGGATGTGGAGACCGGCAAGCCCCTGCCCCAGACGCTCAGGCGGCTGGGCCTTGAGGATGTCATCCCCGCACTGTGGCCCGAGAGGGGGTGAGGTTTGTAGGGGCGATTCACGAATCGCCCTGGGCCTGTAGGGGCGGTTCGTGAACCGCCCCTACCATCTTCAGCCACCGATTCAAATCGGGGCTCAAGCAGGGCGTCGGCCTGCGCCGACGCCGTCCACCGTGGGGACGTCCCATAGGGGTGAGGCATACATTGCCCTTGCAGACCTCACCCCTACCCCCGGGCCCCCTTCCCCTCTCCGCGTGCGGAGAGG
>DAOTYM010000524.1:0-9493 GCA_034434775.1 Anaerolineae bacterium
ACGGGGGTGGGGGTGGGCGTGGGCGGCTCTGCCAGGGCGGCTTCGTCCACGGGGATGATCAGTTCCTGCCCGATCTGGAGGCGGCGCGGGTCCAGGATGCCGTTGGCCTCCTGCAGGGCCTGCAGGGTGACCCCGTACCGCCGGGCGATGCTCAGGAGGTTATCCCCCTTCTGCACCACGTAGATGACCGGCGTGGGGGTGATGGTCGGCGTGGCCGTGGGCAGGGGAGTGAGGGGGGCAGGGGTAGCCGTGGCCGGCCGGGTGATGGCCGCCAGGGGCGTGGGCGAGAGGGTGGGGGTGTCCGTGGCGCGCGGCGTCGGCGTGGCCTGGGGCGCGCAGCCCGCGAGGAGGGCAAGGATGCCCAGCCCCCCGAGCACCAGGGCTCGCCTCCCGTGCACCATGTTGCCTCTTCCCTCCCCGGAGAGCCGCGCGAACGCGGCGCAGATCTCCCCGCACCTCCGCTTCCCCTTGGGCCGGGGAAACGAGCGCGAGGTCGGGCGGATTATACCACATTCCGGGCGGCAGCCCAAAGCCGCCGACGCGCTTGCGGTGCCCCCTGTCGCCTGTGGCGGGGAGGGGGTTGGACCTGCGCACAAGTGAGGCATGGCAACCTGCCCCGCGCGTTGCGCAAATTGCCCCGCAGGAGTATAATTCCCGTAGACTCCCGTGGCCCACCGTCAGGGCCTCCATCGCCTTCGCTCCGCTCGGCACCAGGCCACGCGTGTGCAAGACCTATGGACATTGAAACGCTTGTTGCCAAAGCGCAGGAATCGCCTTACGTGACTCCAGCAGGGCTGGAGCTCATCCGGCGCGCCTACGCTTTCGCCGATCACTACCACGACAACATGCGGCGGGCTTCCGGCGAACGCTTCATTGAACATCCTTTGTCTGTGGCCTACATCCTGGCCGACCTCCGCCTGGACGCCGAAACCATCGCCGCCGCGCTCCTCCACGATGTGGCCGAGGATTCGGAAGAGGTAGAGATTGAGGACATCCGCCGGGAGTTCGGCGACGAGGTGGCGCGCCTGGTGGACGGCGTCACCAAACTCCAGCACCTGAACCAACTGTCGGATACCGCCCGCCGGAGCGGGGAGTACCGGGATGCCGAGTCCCTCCGGAAGATGTTCCTGGCCTCCGTGGACGATGTGCGCGTGGTCCTCATCAAATTGGCCGACCGCCTCCACAACATGCGGACCCTCGGCTCCCTGGACGAGGCGAGCCGCCGGCGCATCGCCAAGGAGACCCTGGACATCTTCGCCCCCCTGGCCAACCGGCTGGGCATCTGGCAGATCAAGTGGGAACTGGAGGACCTGGCCTTCCGCTACCTGCAGCCCGGGACGTACAAGGAGATCGCCCGCCTTATCGCCGAGCGGCGCGCCGACCGTGAGGCCGACATCGCCAAGGTGGCCGCCATCCTGGAGAAGGCCCTCAAGGACGCGGGCATTGAGGCCACCGTCACCGGGCGGCCCAAGCACATCTACAGCATCTACCGCAAGATGCGCGCCAAGGGCGTGGACTTTGACCAGATCTACGACGTGCGGGGCCTGCGGGTCATCGTCAACGAGGTGCGGGATTGCTACGCCGCCCTGGGGGTCGTCCATTCCCTGTGGCCCCCCATCCCCGGCGAATTTGACGATTACATCGCCACGCCCAAGGACAACATGTACCAGTCCCTGCACACCGCCGTGGTCGGGCCAGAAGGCCGTCCCCTGGAGGTGCAGATCCGCACCCACGAGATGCACCAGGTGGCCGAGTACGGCATCGCTGCCCACTGGCGCTACAAGGAAAAGTCCAAGCCCGACCCCCTCTTTGAGAACAAGATCGCCTGGCTGCGCCAGATCATGGACTGGCGCCAGGAAGTGACCGATGCTGCGGAGTTCATTGACGCGCTGCGCACCGACGTCTTCCAGGACCGGGTCTTCGCCTTCACCCCCAAGGGCGAGGTCATTGACCTGCCGGCCGGCTCCACCCCCATTGACTTCGCCTACTACATCCACACGGAGGTGGGCCACCGCTGCCGGGGGGCCAGGGTCAACGGCCGCATCGTCCCTCTGGACTACCAACTGAAGAACGGGGACCAGGTGGAGATCATCACCACCAAACGAGGGGGGCCCAGCCGGGACTGGCTCAACCCCACGCTGGGGTACGTGCGGACCTCCCGTGCCCGCCAGAAGATCCGCCAGTGGTTCCGCCGCCAGAACCGCGAGGTGAACATCGCCCAGGGCCGCGAGATCCTGGACCGGGAACTGCGCCGCCTGAACGTCAGCGCCACGTACGAGGAGGTGGCTGCCCTCTTCGGCTACAAGACCGCCGACGACCTCCTGGCGGCCATCGGCTACGGGGACCTGAACACCCAGCAGATCGCCGCCAAACTCCTGGAGAAGGAGCGGGAGGAGGAGATGCCGGCCAAGGCCCCGCCCCCCGCGCCCAAGCCCGAAGGGGTGCAGGTGACCGGCGTGGGCAACCTCCTCACCAACTTGGCCCGCTGCTGCAACCCCCTGCCGGGAGACCCCATCGTCGGGTACGTGACCCGGGGCCGGGGGGTCACCATCCACCGCGCCACCTGCCCCAACGTGCTCCGCGTCCAAGAGCGGGAGCGGCTGATCAACGTGACCTGGGGCCAGGCGGCACGCCAGGTCTACCCTGTCTCCATCCGGGTGCGGGCCTTCAACCGGGGCGGGCTCCTGCGCGACGTGGCGGCCGTGGTGGCCGACGAGGGGATTGACATGAGCGCGGCCCAGGCCACCGTGGACCAGAAGGAGAACCTCGCCTACATCACCGCCACCCTGCAGGTGACGAGCGCCAGCCAGTTGAGCAAGGTCCTGGCGAAGATTGAGCGCATCCCCAACGTCATTGAGGCCCTGCGCGTCAAGACGTGAGGGGACCGCACCTCTCCACCTCCTGGATCCACCCGTTGGCGAAGCCCAGCGCCTCCACGGCGCGGATGGCCGCCGCGTACTCCTCGGCTGTCACGGGCCGGCCCAGCACCGGGTCCCCCACGGCCCGGTAGGCAGGGAAGTACTGCCCCATGAGGCTCACGTGGACCTCCGTCCCCAGGTGCTGGGCGATCCAGGCGAAGACCGCCTCCGTGCCGGCCAGGCCCTGGGGCAGCACCAGGTGCCGGATAATGAGGCCGCGCTGGGCGATCCCCCGGGGGTCCAGGCGCAGGTCGGGCCCCACCTGCCTGTACATCTCCAGGAGCGCCAGGCGGTTGTGGCGCACGTAGTCCCGGAAACCCGAGAGGCGAGCCGCCACTCCCTCGTCGGCGTACTTGGCATCCGGCAGGTAGATGTCCACCACGCCTTCCAACAGCCGGAGGACCTCCACCTGCTCGTAGCCGCCCGTGTTGTACACCAGGGGGATGCGCAGGCCCCCCGTGGCCGCCACCTCCAGGGCGGCCAGCCACTGGGGCACGAAGTGGGTCCCGGAGACCAGGTTGATGTTGTGCGCGCCGCGGACCTGGAGTTCCAGCATCATCTCCGCCAGGCGCGTGACCGAGACCTCCTGGCCGTAGTGCAACTGGCTGATGGGGTAGTTCTGGCAGAAGAGGCAGCGCCCGGTGCAGCCGGAGAAGAAGAGGGTGCCGGAGCCTCGGAAGCCGCTGATGGGGGGCTCTTCCCAGGGGTGGAGGGTCCAACTGGAGAGGCGCACGGACGCGCCCTCGCCGCAGGCCCCCCGCTGCCCTGCCAGGCGGTCCACGCCGCACGCCCGCGGGCAGAGGCGGCATGCCCGCAGGAGTTCGTAGGCCGCGGCCACGCGCCGGCGGAGTTCCCCCTGCGCCAAGAGGCGGCGGTAGGAAGGCTCCGACCCCTCCGACCTGTGCCGCGCCCACGGCCTCGGGCGCGGCAGGGCCTCACACAGGCGAGTGGTGGCCATGCCCCTCACCGGTGCAGCGCGGCCACCCGTTTCCAGGCTGGCACCTCCGCTTCCTCCAGCGCCTCCAGGGTGCCGCGCAGTTCAAAGATCTGGTCGCGGAGCGCCGCGGCCTTCTCAAACTCCAGGGCTGCGGCCGCGGCCTTCATCTGCTTCTCCAGGTCCTTGATGAGACGGGCGATCTCATCCTTGGGCAGGGCGGCCACGCCCACCGCCTCCTCCCGCTCGCGCCGCTGCGACCGCACCCGGTCCGTGAGGTCCCGCACCTCCTTGACCACGCTGGCCGGCTGGATGCCGTGGGCTTCGTTGTAGGCCATCTGGATGCGGCGCCGCCGCTCCGTCTCGTCAATGGCCCGGCGCATGGACTCGGTGATCGTGTCGGCGTACATGATGGCCTTGCCGTGGATGTGCCGCGCCGCGCGGCCGATGGTCTGGATGAGGGCCTGCTCTGAGCGGAGGAACCCCTCTTTGTCCGCGTCCAGGATGGCCACCAGGGAGACCTCCGGCAGGTCCAGCCCTTCCCGCAGGAGGTTGATCCCCACCACCACGTCGTAGACGCCCAGGCGCAGGTCCCGCAGGATCTCCACCCGCTCAATGGTCTGGATTTCCGAGTGGAGGTAGTGGACCTTGATGCCCAGTTCGGCCAGGTAGTCGGCCAGGTCCTCGGCCATGCGTTTGGTGAGAGTGGTCACGAGGACGCGCTCGCCCCGCCGCACCCGCTCGCGGATCTCGCCCACCAGGTCCTCTATCTGGCCCTCCGTCGGCCTGACCTCCACCTCCGGGTCCACCAGGCCCGTGGGGCGGATGATCTGCTCCACCACCTGCTGGGACTTCTCCAGTTCATAGGGCCCTGGCGTGGCCGAGGTGTAGATGACCTGGTTCACCCGCTCCTCAAACTCCTCAAAGGTGAGGGGGCGGTTGTCCAGGGCCGAGGGGAGGCGGAAGCCGTACTCCACCAGGACCTCCTTGCGGGAGCGGTCGCCGTTGTACATCCCGTGCAGTTGCGGGATGGTCATGTGCGACTCGTCCACGAAGAGGAGGTAGTCGTCTGGGAAGTAGTCCAGGAGCGTCCAGGGTGGGCTGCCGGGGGGCCGGCCCGAGAGGTGCCGCGAGTAGTTCTCAATCCCGGAGCAGTAGCCGATGGCGCGGATCATCTCCAGGTCGTAGCGGGTCCGCTGCTCCAGCCTCTGGGCCTCCAGGAGTTTGCCCTGGGCCCGCAGTTCTGCCAGCCGCTCCTCCAGTTCCTCTTCAATGTCCCGCAGGGCCTGTTCCAGGCGGTCCTCCGGGGTGATGAAGTGCTTGGCCGGGAAGATGGCCACCTGGTCCCGTTCCCCCAGGATTTCGCCGGTCAGGGGGTCAATCTGGAGGATGCGCTCCACCTCGTCGCCCCAGAACTGGATGCGGTAGGCCAGGTGGTCGTAGGCGGGCTGGATCTCCAGCGTATCCCCCCGCACCCGGAAGGTGCCCCGGGCGATCTCCAAGTCGTTGCGGTTGTAGTGGATGTCCACCAGTTGGCGCAGGAGTTTCTGGCGCCGCCGGACCTCCCCCTTGTGGATGGTGACCACCACCCGCCCGTACTCCTCGGGGCTGCCCAGGCCGTAGATGCAGGAGACCGAGGCGACGATGATCACGTCCCGCCGCGTCAGGAGGGCGGCGGTGGCGGCCAGCCGGAGGCGGTCAATCTCCTCGTTGATGTCGGCGTCCTTCTCAATGTAGGTATCGGTGTGGGGCAGGTAGGCCTCTGGCTGGTAGTAGTCGTAGTACGAGACGAAGTACTCCACGGCGTTGTAGGGGAAGAACTCCCGGAACTCGGCGTACAGTTGCGCCGCCAGGGTCTTGTTGTGGGCGATGACCAGCGTCGGGCGCTGGACCTGCTCAATGATGTTGGCCATGACGAAGGTCTTCCCCGTGCCCGTCGCGCCGAGGAGGGTTTGATGCTTATACCCTTTGCGCAGGCCCTCCACCAGTTTGGCGATGGCCTGGGGCTGATCCCCTGTGGGCTGGAAGTCCGAGACCAGTTTGAACCGTTCCACCGCACTGCTCCAGAGGCCGGGCCCAGCCCGGCCATCCCCCTGAATTCATGCGCCCTTGCAGGGCAAGGGCGCAGGCTGACATGCGGGAGCGCAGGAAAGGGTTGCTCGCTCCCTTTTATTGTACACGAGGCGGCGGCCTTGCGCAATTGCCCGAGGGCTTCTGGCCGGGCCTCACCCACCCCCGCCCTCCCTCTCCATCCGCGGATGGAGAAGGAGGGGGCTGCCGCAGGCGGCCGAGGAATCTGTAGGGGCAATTCATGAATTGCCCCTACGGGCGTGCCCCCTTGCACGGCCGCGTCGGCGTAGGCCGACGCCGGGTTTTGAGCCCCGATTTGAATCGGCGGCTTGGCAACGCCGTCAACGAATGGGGGAACGAATAAACGAATCGCTTGCGGTAGGCCGACGCCGGGCCTGAGCCCCGATTTGAATCGGTGGCGTCTTCTTGAGCCCAGATTTGAACCAGTGGCCGAAAGTGGTAGGGGCGATCCATGAATTGCCCTGTGCCTGTAGGGGCAATTCATGAATTGCCCCTACAAACCTCACCCCATCCCCCGGCCCGGGGGCAGAGGTGAGGTCCGCCTGCGGAGAGGGAGGGCAGGGTTGGCTCATCCTCAGCAGGGCAATTGACTTCCCCCGCAAGTTGCGGTATCCTTCCGAGCGGAAGGCGGGGGCGAGACCATGTTGGACCTGGATTTCTTCTACCAGCGCCGGCAGCGCGATTACCTCCTGAAGATCAGCCGCGCCATGACCTCGCGGCTGGACCTCCCCTCCCTCCTGCGCCTCATCCTCCAGAGCGCGGCGGAGATGGTCCAGGGCGAGGTGGGGCTGATCGCGCTGGTCCAGCCAGATGGCACGCTGCGCATCCAGGCCTCCTACGGGCTCTCCGAAGAGGGCCTTTCCTTCTTTGAGGAGGCCCTGGAGCCGGTCGCCCTGCCCAGCCGCGAGGCGTACCCCCAGGCGCTCAGGATGTTGGAACGCCGCCTGCACCCGGAGGCGGTGGCCGCGGCCACCGGGATCCCCCTGCGCCAGGTGGTGGCCCTGCCCATGACCCTGGGAGGGGAGCCTATCGGGCTGATCATCCTCTTCCGGACCACTGGGTACGCCTTCTCCCGGGACGACCAGGAAGTCTTGCAGAGTTTCGCCGACCAGGCGGCCATCGCCGTGCGCAACGCGCGGTTGTACCAACTCGTGAGCGCAGAGAAGCGCCGCCTCTCTGCCATCATTGAGAACACGGTGGACGGCATCGTCATCCTGGACCCCGACTGGCGGGTGCTCATCGTCAACCGGGCCTTCACGGAGATGACGGGCATCTCCCCGGAGCAGGCCCAGGGGCAGCCCCTGCGCAAGGTCCTGCACTTGCGGGATGTGCAGGGCCTGGACCCCTGCCGGGACGAAGGGGTGAGCCTGCCCAAGGAGGGGTCCCTGCGGGTGGAGGGGGTGATCGCCCGGCCAGGCCACCAGCCCCGCACGGTGGAGGTCAGTTACTCCGCCATCCGGGACGAGGAGGACCGCCTGGCGAACATCCTGGTGGACATCCACGACATCACCCGCTTCCGGGAGGCGGAGGAACTCAAGTCCACCTTCGTCTCGGTCATCACCCACGAACTGAAGACCCCGGTGGCCCTCATCAAGGGGTACGCCAGCACCCTCCTGCGGGAGGACGCGCAGTGGGATTGGAAGACGGTGCGCGAGATGCTCCAGGTCATTGAGGAGGAGAGCGACCGGCTGGACCGCCTGATCAACAATCTGCTGGACGTCTCCCGCATTGAGGCTGGGGCGCTGAAACTGGAGGTCACGGAGGTGGACCTGCCGAAGTTGGCCCAGCGCCTGGTGGAAGGGTACGCGCTGCAGACGGAGAAGCACCGCTTCCTGGTGGACTTCGTAGAGGGCTTCCCCCTGGTGCCGGCCGACGAGGAGCGGATACGCCAGGTCCTCTCCAACCTCGTGGGCAACGCCATCAAGTACTCGCCGGAAGGGGGCACCATCCGCGTCGGCGGCTGGTACGACGACCAGGAAGTGACGGTGTACGTGGCCGACGAGGGCATCGGCATCCCCCGGGGGGAGGAGGAGCGGGTCTTTGAGCCGTTCCACCGGGTGGATAGTTCCCTGCGCCGGCGCACCCAGGGGGCAGGCCTGGGCCTGTACCTGGTCAAGGCCCTGGTGGAGGCCCACGGCGGGCGCGTCTGGGTGCGCAGCGAGGAGGGGAAGGGGGCGACCTTCTTCTTCACCCTGCCGAGGAATTCCATCCCTGCGGAGGCGTGAGGCGCGCTGGCCCGGTTCTGACGGAATTCTGACAACTTTTTGGCGTGTTTCCAACGTGTGGGGGATATGCTATAATGGGCATGCTTCCGCAAGAGAGGCATGCAGTGTGGCAGAAACACCAGAAAGGGGGCTTTGCCCTGCAACCTTGGAGTATCTGAGAAGAGGGTGAGGAAGCGATGTTCTTCTGGGATCCCATGTACCTGATCTTCGCCTTGCCGGCGCTCCTGCTGGCCTTCTACGCCCAGGCCCGGGTCCAGGCCGCCTACAGCAAGTACACCCGGGTGCCCAACTCCCGGGGCGTGAGCGGGCTTCAGGCGGCGAAGTACCTCCTGGACTCGGTGGGCCTCTCCTTCCTGAACATTGAGGGGACGCCGGGGGAGCTTTCGGACCACTACGACCCCCGGTCCAAGACGCTGCGCCTTTCGCCCGCGGTAGCCCGACAGCCTTCGGTGGCGGCCCTGAGCATCGTGGCCCACGAGATCGGGCACGCCCTGCAGGACGCGGAAGGGTACGCGCCCCTGCGCGTCCGCAGCGGGCTGGTCCCGGCGGTGACGGTGGGCTCTTGGGTGGGGCCCATCCTGTTCGTGCTGGGCCTCCTGATGGCCTCGCCCACCCTGGCGTGGGCGGGGGTGGCGGCCTTCGCTGGGGCGGCCGTCTTCGCCCTGGTGACCCTGCCAGTGGAGTTCAACGCCAGCCGCCGGGGGCTCGTGCTCCTGCGCCAGTCCGGGCTCCTGGCCGAGGGGGAACTCCAGGGAGCCAAGCAGGTGCTGGATGCAGCGGCCCTCACCTACGTGGCCGCGCTGGCCCAGTCTCTCTCCACCCTCCTGTACTACATCTTCCTCGTCTCCGGCATGCGCAGGAGGGATTGAGGCCGCTCCCGACGCAGGAGCCCGCGAAGGGGAGCGAAGTTCATCTTCCCTTAATGTGCAGGGCGTAGGATAGGGCCGGGTGGGGGATCCCCTGCCCGGCCCTTTGACTTCCGATCTTTCAGCGCGTGTCTCGCGTGCAAGGTGGAGGTGAACTATGAAGGACGTTCGGACCTGGGTTCGGTGGCTTATGGTGGGAGTTGCGCTCCTTGCCGTGGTGGCCCTGGCGGCGTGCAGCCCCGTGGCGGGGGTGGTTGGCCTCGTCCGCTCGCCCACACCCGTGGCGGTAATGGCTGCGGAGGAGGCGCTCCTGGCGACGGCCACGCCCGTGCCCCCGGCGACGGCCACCCCAGCGAAGGCCGCGGTGGCCACGCCCACGGCAGTGCGGGCGGAGGGGCCCGCGCTCCCTGAGGACCCGCAGACGGAGATCCTGACCCGCGTCTACGAGCAGGTCAACCC
>DAOTYM010000525.1:0-7630 GCA_034434775.1 Anaerolineae bacterium
GAGTGGGCATCCAGAGCAGTGGCCACCCAGGCCACGGTCCGGGAGAGGATCTCCGGTGCGTCCAGGCTGCTGCTGGCCTCGCGGGCCACCTCGTACAGGAGCCCCAGGCGGCGTCGCTCGGCCATGAGCGCGGTGTAGGAGCGGGAGTGCTCCACGGCTGCGGCCGCCTGGTTGGCCAGCATCTCCAGGATGGGGACCGTATCCTCGCCGAAGGCCTGGGGCTCCGCGGTGGCGATGTTCAGCACCCCCCAGGCCTCGCCCGAACGCCCCAAGGGGAGGGCGATGAGGCTGTAGCATCCGAGTTCCCGCAGGGTGGTCTGCCAGGGGGAGGTGGCTGGCACGCTGCGGCGGTCGTGCCAGACGCTGGTCCTCTGGGTGAAGAGGGCCGCGCCGCTGGGCCCTGTGATGACCCCTCCCTCGTCCAGGCGGGTGAGGGCCAGCGGTGGCCCGGCTGGTCCGCAGCCGGCATGGGCCACCAGCCTAGCCCCTGGGGTCCCCTTTTCCCTCACCACCACCCAGGCCATCCTGTAGCCCACCTGGTCCACCAACGTGCGACACAGGAGTTCCAGCACCTGGTCGGCGTGGAGGCCGACGGCGATGCGTCCGCTGGTCTCCGCGAGCCGCCGGAGGACGGCCGTCCGGCGGAGGCGCTCTTCAGAGCGCCAGTGCACGGTGTCCAGCGCTGCCGAGACCTGACGCGCCAGGAGGACAGCCCCTGGCAGGTCTGCCGGGCCCACCTGGTCGGAGAGGAGGAGCAGCGCGCCGACAACGCGTCCGCTTCCCAGGGAGAGGGGGGCCAGCAGGCCCTTGCGCTGGCCCGTGTGGTAGAGGAGGCCCAGGAAGGGATGCCCGGGGATGCTTTCCCCGAAGAGGTGGTCCAGGTAGGCTGCCTGGCCTGCCTGCACGCTGCGGAAGGCTTCGGGCAGCCGGGCCAGGGGGAAGGAGAGGTCCAGCGAGCGGAGCCCCGCCCGGCTCTGGATGCGCTCCAGGCCGCCCGGCTCGGGAGAGGCGATGTGGCGCAGGGTGCCGTGGAGCAGGTCCTCGCTGAAGGAAAGGACGCAGGTCCAGAACCCCAGGCGTGCACACTCCGCGCCCACGGCAGAGAAGATCTCCGCCTCGGTGGTCGCGCGCTGGAGGGCGATGGCCGTGGCGTTGAGGGCCTCCATCTCCTGCACGCGGCGAGCCTGTACCGCCAGGGCCTCGGGGGCCTGCCGGAGCAATCCTGCGAGGTCCAGGAGCCCCAGGGCGAGGAACAGGGGGGCTAGAAGGGAAGCGAGCGACATCCCTGCCGCGCTGGGCCAGGCGGGGGCCAAGCCCGCCCCTGCGCGGGCCAGCCCCGTGCCCGTGGCCAGCAGGACACCCACGGCGATCAGGACCCATCCCCGCCACCGACGGGTCGTCCGGGCGGCCCACAGGGCCACCGCGATGGCGCTGCAAGCAGCCAGCGCCGACGCCATGAGGACAGGTTGTGACCAGTCGTCCATCGTCGGGAACCCGACGTCTCCCGCACCCCCGAGGGCGCTAGGCCCACAAAGCCAACCTGTGGCACCTCCCATTCCCACCCCAATTATACCGGATACGGGGGAGACGGTCAATGCGGATGTGTGCTGGGCCTTTTGGAATGCCCTCTCGGGCTGCGGTTTGACGATTTGCGCTGGTTGCGCTATATTAAGCCCGAGGTCGGGGCGTAGCTCAGACAGGCGAGAGCGCGGCGTTTGGGACGCTGAGGTCGGAGGTTCAAATCCTCTCGCCCCGACTGGCGCGGGAGTAGCTCAGTGGGTAGAGCCCCTGCCTTCCAAGCAGGTTGTCGCGTGTTCGAATCCCGTCTCCCGCTCCACACTGCCCCCCGTGGCCTCCCCTCTCTGGACCCACCACACCTTGTGGTGCCAGAGAGGGGAGGCCACTTGCTATGCCCGCTGAGCACCTTATGCTGCTCAAGCCTACCCCGCACCTTTCCCCGCTGCGCACGGACGTGGCAGGTGCGGACCTTCGCTGCCGGCGCGAGGGGGTGCTGCGCAAGCCCCCCACGGACCACGACCACTGCTCCGGCCGTGACTTCTGGCCCGCGAATTGACACCCCCTCCGTGCTGTGCTATCCTTCGTTTTGCTTGCCGGCGTGTGCGCTCTTGTGCCCTCAGGAGGAGGACGATGGCAGAGCCCACGGGCGCGTTCCCCCTGTACCTCATCGTCAACCCTGTGTCGGCCAACGGCCGCCTAGCCCGCTACTGGCCGCGCCTGGCCCGGCAACTGGAGGAGGCTGGCCTTTCCTTCACCTTCACCTTCACAGAGCGCCCCAAGCACGCCACGGAACTGGCCCGCGCCGCCCGCGCCCGGGGGGAGCGCATCGTGGTGGCCGTGGGCGGCGATGGCACGGTCCACGAGGTGGTCAACGGCCTGGTGGACGAGGAGACCCTGCGCACCCCGCCGGAGGCCCTCCCCTGGACCTTGGGGGTCATCCCCTTCGGCACCGGGACCGACTTCGTCCGCACCGTGGGCATCCCGCGGGACCCCCAAGGGGCCATCGCCCGTCTGCGGGAGGGCACACGTCGCTCCATAGACCTCATCCACGTGGCCTACCAGGCCCGGGGGGAGCCCCGCACGTGCTACAGCGCCAACGTCGTGGGGCTGGGGTTTGACGCCGCCGTGGTGGAGCGGGTCAACCGCTCGTCCAAGGTCCTGGGAGGGACGCTCCCCTTCCTTACCAGCGTCCTCACGCAACTCCTCGGCTACCGCAACAAGGAGGTCGCCGTCCGCTTTGACGGACAGGAACTCCGGGGGAGGGCCAACGCAGTGGTGGCGTGCAATGGCCGCTACTTCGGCGGCGGCATGCAGGTGGGCCCCCTGGCGCGGCCAGACGATGGCCTCATAGACCTCATCTACGTGGGCGACCTGACCCGGGTGGAACTCCTCCTCAACCTGCCCCGCATCTACGCTGGCACCCACCTGACCCATCCCAAGGTGCGCCATTTCCGGGCGACGGAGGTGGCGGTGGAGACGGAGGAGGAGGTCTTCGTGGAGGCCGAAGGCGAACTGCTGGGCACGGCCCCCGTCCACCTGCGGATCGTGCCTGGCGCCCTTCCGGTCCTCGTCTGAACCGCTCTGGATGCGGCCCACCGTCCAGGGCACGACCGACCTCCCACCCGCGGCGATGGGAGAGGTCCGCTAGACCCCCGTGCGGCCTCTGGCGCGGCCAGCCAGCCTGTGGTACACTATGGCCGGGCAGCCTGCTCCTGGTTCCCAGGGGCACCGTGGGGAGGAGTTCCGATGGACGACCGGCCCGAACCCCTCATCCGGCTGGAGGGCATTTCCAAAATCTACCAGATGGGCAAGGTGCAGGTCCCGGCCCTGCGCGAGGTCTCCCTGGAGGTGGACCGGGGCGAGATGGTGGCCATCATGGGGCCCTCCGGCTCCGGCAAGTCCACCCTGATGAACATCATCGGCTGCCTGGACAAGCCCACTTCCGGCCACTACTTCCTGGAGGGCCGGGACGTGGGCCGCCTGGACGACAACGAACTGGCCGAGATCCGCAACCGCAAGGTGGGCTTTGTCTTCCAGACCTTCAACCTGCTGCCCCGGCGCACCGCGCTGGAGAACGTGGAACTGCCGCTCCTCTACGCCGGGGGCCGGAGGCGCCGGGAGCGCGCTTTGGAGGCCCTCGCCGCCGTGGACCTGGCGGACCGGGTCCAGCACCGGCCCAACGAACTCTCCGGCGGGGAGCAGCAGCGGGTGGCCATCGCCCGGGCCCTGGTGACGGAACCATCCATCATCTTGGCGGACGAGCCCACGGGCAACCTGGATTCCAAGGCTGGCGCGGAGATCTTGGCCATTTTCCAGCGGCTGAACCAGGAACGGGGCCTGACCATCATCATCGTGACCCACGACCCCTTCGTCGCGGGGCACACGCGCCGCATCGTGCGCCTGCACGACGGGCGGGTCGTGGGCGACGAGCGGAGGTGAAGGCTTTCCAGGGGGAATGCGTCCTTTGGCGGGCTCGGTGTGAACGGCCTGGAAGGGGGAAGGCGAGATGGCCGAAATGGTGCGCGCGTTCGTGGCGATAGAACTGGATTCCAGGCTGTTGAAGGCCCTGGACGGCCTCATGGCGCGGCTCCAGAGGGAACTTCCCTCAGGGGCCCTGCGCTGGGTCCGGCCTGAAGGGATCCACCTCACCCTCCAGTTCCTGGGGAACGTGCCGACGGAACGGGTGCCGGCCGTCGTGCGGGCCCTGGAGGGAGCCTGCGCGGAAGTGCCGCCCCTGACGATGGAGGTGGTAGGCCTGGGATGCTTCCCCAACCTCCAGCGCCCCAACGTCCTGTGGGTCGGGGTGGAGGAGCCCACGGGGCAACTGCTGCGCCTCCAGCGGCACGTGGCCCAGGCCCTGGAGCCCCTGGGGTTTGAGCCGGACCAGCGGGGGTTCCACCCCCACCTCACGCTGGCCCGGGCGGCGCGCGGCGCCCGGCCGGCCGACCTGCGCCAGGTGGGCACCTGGGTGGCCGGGGCGGAGCCCGTGTCCCTGGGGACGCTGCGGGCGGACCACGTCAGCCTGATGCGCAGCGACCTGCGCCCCGACGGGGCCGTCTACACGTGCTTGGCCACAATCCCTCTGAGGGGGTGATGGCGGTGTTCCCCATCGGCGTCATCGGCTCTGGCGTGTGCGACTCTCGGACCTACGCCCTGGCCGAGGAGGTGGGCCGGCGGCTGGCCGAGGCCGGGGCGACGGTGGTCTGCGGGGGCCTGGGCGGGGTGATGGAGGCCGCCTGCCGCGGGGCCAAGGCCGCAGGCGGGCAGACCATCGGCATCCTCCCCGGCCCGGAGCCGGACCAGGCCAACCCCTACGTGGACATCCCCATCCCCACCGGCCTGGGCGAGGCGCGCAACGCCATCGTCGCCCGCACGGCCCGGGCTCTCATCGCTGTGGGGGGCGAGTACGGGACCCTCTCGGAGATCGCCTTCGCCCTCAAGTTCGGGCGGCCAGTGGTGGGCCTGGAGACGTGGCAGTTGGCCCGCGGGGGAGTCCCCGTGCCGGCCATTGTGGAGGCGCGCACGCCAGAGGAGGCGGTGCGGAAGGCTTTGGAACTGGCCCGCAGGCAGCGGTAGCCCGTCGGGAGGGAGAGGAGCATGGTCTACACGGACCGGGTGCAGGCCGGACAGGTCCTGGCCAAGGCCGTGGCACACCTGAAAGGCCAGCAAGGTCTGGTGGTGCTGGGAGTGCCCCGAGGGGGTGTGGTCGTGGCGGCCCAGGTGGCCCATGCCCTGGGCGCGCCGCTGGACGTGGCCATCACCCGCAAGGTCGGCGCGCCAGGCAACCCCGAATTCGCCATCGGCGCCGTCTCCGAAGGGGACGCTCTGGTCCTGGACGAGGACATCATCCGCCAACTGGGGATCCCCGAGGCCTACGTCCAGGAGGAGGTGGCCCGCCAGCGGCTGGAACTGGCCCGTCGCCTGGCCCGCTACCGGGGCGGGCGCGCGCCGGTCCCCGTGCAGGGCAAGACGGTGATCCTGGTGGACGACGGGGTGGCCACCGGAGCGACCATGTTGGCCACCGTCCGCACCCTGCGGGCGCGGGGACCCGCACGGATCATCGTCGCCGTGCCCGTGGCCTCGGCGGACGCCCTGGACCGCCTGGCCCAGGAAGCCGACGAGGTGGTGTGCCCCTATGTGCCGGCCTTCTTCTGGGCGGTGGGCGCCTTCTACGAGCAGTTTGACCAGACCACCGACGAGGAGGTGGTGCGCCTCCTCCAGACGTACGGCTCCCAGCAGGAACCGGGGGACACAAGGGCACCATGAGCCGCGGGGAGGAGCCGGCCTTCCTCGTGGACGGGATGCTGGGCCGCCTGGCCCGGTGGCTGCGCATCCTGGGGTACGATGCGGCCTGGGAACCCGGTTTGGGGGATGCCCAGTTGGTCCGCCGGGCTCGGGCAGAGGGGCGCATCCTCCTCACCCGGGACCGGGAACTGGCCCGGCGGCGCGGCGTGCGGGTCCTCCTCCTGGAGGACGAGCACCTGGAGGGGCAACTGCGGCAGTTGCGGCGAGACCTGGGCCTCACCTGGGAGGAACGGGTCCCCCGCTGCCTCCTCTGCAACGAGCCTCTGGAGCCCCTGCCCCGAGACGAGGCATGGGGCCTGGTGCCGCCCTACGTCTTCGTGCACCACGACCGCTTCTTCCTCTGCCCCTCCTGCGAGCGGGTCTACTGGCGCGGCACCCACTGGGAAGACGTGGAGAGGCGGCTGCAGAGCCTGGACCTCTGAAGCCGCGGGAAAAAGCCCCACTTGATGGCTGCGTGCGGGGCCTGCCCGTAGGGGCCCAAAGAGCCGGGTAGGGGCAATTCATGAATTGCCCCTACCCATGCGAGCACGCCCTTGATGGCTGCGTGCGGGGCCTGCCCGTGATCGCCCCTACAGGCCCCCGCCTTTGCCGCGGGTGGCTTTGACGGGACGCCAGGGGGTGTGCTATAAGTGCCCACCGAGGAAGAGGCAGGGGGCCTGGGCCAGATGCGCGTCCTGATGATCTCCAAGGCCTGCGTGGTGGGGACGTACCAGCGCAAGTTGGAGGAACTGGCGCGCCTCCCCGAGGTGGACCTCACGGTGGTCGTGCCCCCCTTCTGGCGGGATGCCCGGGGCGTCCTGCCCCTGGAACGGGTCTACACGGAGGGGTATGCCCTCCAGGTCCTCCCCATGCGCTTCAACGGGCACTTCCACATCCACTTCTACCAGGACCTGGGGAGCCTGATGCGGGCCCTCCGGCCCCAGATCGTCCATGCGGACGAGGAGCCCTACAACCTCGCCACCTTCCAGGCCACGTGGTGGGCCCGGCGCATCGGAGCGCAGGTCCTCTTTTTCACCTGGCAGAACCTGGACCGCCGCTACCCCCCGCCCTTTTCCTGGATGGAGCGGTACGTCTACCGGGCCGCGGCCCACGCCCTGGCCGGCAACCAGGAAGCGGCCGAGGTCCTGCGGCGCAAGGGCTACCGGGGCCCTATCACCGTGCTGCCGCAGTTCGGGGTGGACCCGGACCGCTTCGCCCCAGCCCCTGGCCCTCCGCCCGAGCGCCCGTTCACCATCGGGTTCGCCGGGCGCTTGGTGCCGGAGAAGGGGGCGGACCTCCTCCTGCGGGCGGCCGCGGGCCTGCCGGGGACCTGGCGGGTGCGGGTGTTGGGGGAAGGCCCCCTGCGGGAGAGCCTCCAGGCCCTGGCCCAGGACCTGGGCCTCGGGGGGCGGGTGGCCTTTGAGGCCCCGCTCCCTTCCACGGAGATGCCGGCCTGGTACCGGGGCCTGGACGTCCTGGTCCTCCCCTCCCGCACGCGCCCCAACTGGAAGGAACAGTTCGGGCGGGTCCTGGTGGAGGCGATGGCCTGCGGCGTGCCCGTGGTGGGGGCCCGGAGCGGCGAGATCCCCCACGTCATCGGCGAGGCCGGGCTCCTTTTCCCGGAAGGGGATGTGGTGGCCCTGCGGGAGGCCCTCTCCCGCCTGCAGGCGGACCCGGCCCTGCGCCGCCGCCTAGCGCAGGCCGGCCGGGAGCGGGTCCTGGCCCAGTTCACCCAGGCCCGCATCGCTGCAAAGACCTGGGAGGTCTACCGGGAGGTCCTGGGGGCAGGGTAGAGCGCAGGGTCATCTGCCTGTGCAGGGCCATCTAG
>DAOTYM010000526.1:0-2300 GCA_034434775.1 Anaerolineae bacterium
CCGTCTTGGCCCCCTTGCCCACCTTCACCGGCGCGACGAGGAGCGTGTCGCTCCCCAGGAAGGCGTCCTCGCCGATCTCCGTGCGGTGCTTCCGCTCCCCGTCGTAGTTGCAGGTGATGGTCCCCGCGCCGATGTTGGCCCGGGGCCCTACCTCCGCATCCCCCAGGTAACTGAAGTGCCCCATCTTGGCCCCTGCCCCCAGGCGCGCGTTCTTGATCTCGGCGAAGTTCCCCACGTGGGCCCCGGGACCCAGGTGCGCGCCGCGCCGCAGGTGGCTGAAGGGGCCGATGTTGCTGCCGGCCTCCATGACCGCCTCTTCCAGCACCGAGGCCATGACCCGGCAGCCATCCCCGATCCGGCTATCCACGATCCAACTGCCCGGCCCGATGACGCACCCCTCGCCGATGGCCGTGTTGCCCAGGAGGTAGGTGTCGGGCCAGATGACGGTGTCCCGCCCGATGGTGACGGTGGCCTGGATGTAGGTCCTGGTTGGGTCCACCAGGGTGACGCCCGCGAGCATCCAGCGCTCGTTGATGCGCTGCCGCAGGATCGCCTCCGCCTGAGCCAGGTGCACCCGGGTGTTGATCCCCAGCACCTCTTCCGGCTCCGCCGCCGCGACTGCGGCGATGGGCTCTCCCTGGGCCGCGGCCAGCGCCACCAGGTCCGTCAGGTAGTACTCGCCCTTGCGCGGGTTGCGCTCCAGGCGGGGCAGGTTTGCCCAGAGCCAGGGGGCCCGGAAGACGTAGACGCCGCAGTTCAACTCCTGGATGGCCCGCTGCTCGGGGGTGCAGTCCCGCTCCTCCACGATGGCCACCACGCGCCCTTCCGCATCCCGCACCACCCGCCCGAAGCCCATGGAGTCCTCCTGCTCCACGGTCAACAGGGTGAGGGTCGCCCCGGACGCCCGGTGCTCTTCCACCAGGGACCGCACCGTCTCCGCCCGCAGGAGAGGCATGTCGGCGTAGAAGGCGAGCACCGCGTCGGCCTTCCCCTCCAGAGCCGCCCGCGCCTGCAGGACGGCGTGGCCGGTGCCCAACTGCTCCTCCTGCAGGACGTAGGCCACCTCAAAGTCGGCGGTGGCCTCTCGGACCTGGTCGGCCCCGTACCCCACCACCAGGGCCACTGGCTGCGCCCCGACCTCCTGGGCCAGGCGCAGGCTGTAGCGCACCATAGGCTCCCCCAGCACCGGATGGAGCACCTTGGGCTGCGCCGAACGCATCCGCGTCCCCTGCCCTGCCGCCAAAACCACTGCTCCCAGTTCCATCTCATCCTCCAGAAGGAAAACACGAATGGAGCGAATAGGACGAATAGCACGAATGGGAATCCTTTATTTAAGATTGGTGCCATTCGTCCATCCGTGTCATTCGGAAGGAAAACACGAATAGAGCGAATGGGACGAATGGCACGAATCGGAGTTCCTTTTTTTATAAAAAGATTCGCGTCATTCGTCCATTCGTGTCATTCGTGATCTCCCGCGTGATCTCCCAACGCCGCCCGCACTTGCGCCGTGAGTTCCGCCTCAATGGCCGCCAGGGCCTCCGGCAAGCGGGCCTCAAAGCGCATGGAGAGGGCTGGCTGGGTCTGAGAGGCCCGCACCAGGCCCCACCCTTCCTCAAATTGCACGCGCACCCCGTCCAGCGTATCCACAGGGCGCCGGCCGCGGTAGAACCGCTCAAGGGTGCGCACCACTCGCTCCTTCTCCCCGTCCGGGCAGGGGATGCGGCGCTCTGGCGAGGTGTAGTAGACCGGCAGGTCCGCCAGGAGCCGCGAAAGGGGCTGGCCAGCCTGGGCCACCCTTTCCACCACCCGGGCCGTCGCCAGGAGGGCGTCGTCAAAGCGGAACTGCGGGTCGTCAAAGAAGAAATGGCCCGCCATCTCGCCGGCCAGGACGGCCCCGACCTCCCGCATCCTCTCGTGCACCAGGGCGTACCCCACCGGGCTCGGGACTGGCACCCCTCCGTGGGCCCGCACATCGTCGGCCAGGGCCTGGGTGCAGAGGACCTCGTGCACCACCTTCGCCCCAGGCCGCTCCGCCAGGACTTGCCGCGCCAGGAGGGCCAGGACCCGATCGGCCCAGACCACCTCGCCCCGGTCGTCCACCACCACCAGGCGGTCGCCGTCGCCGTCGTAGGCCAGGCCCAGGTCCACGCCCTGCCTCCGGACGGCTTCCTGCAGCGCTGCCAGGCTCCCGGGGTCCAGGGGGTTGGGGGATCGGTGGGGGAAGGTGCCGTCCGGCTCGCCGTGGAGCACGGTGACGGCGCACCCCAGTCGCTCCAAGAGGGCCCGCGCCCAGGGGCCGT
>DAOTYM010000527.1:0-6771 GCA_034434775.1 Anaerolineae bacterium
GTGCCCTCACGCCACGGGCTTGAACTGGTCCCGCGGCGCGCCGCAGACCGGACATCGCTTGGGCGGCTCGCCTTCCGCGATGTACCCGCAGACCTGGCACACCTGGTACGCGGGCGTCGTCCCCTGCATCAGGTGGCGGAGGGCCTGGCGGTAGAGGTCGGCGTGCTCCTCCTCCACGTCCCGCGCGTGGCTGAAGGAGATGGCTGCCCGCCGGTCGCCCTCCTCCTCCGCCTCCTGGATGAAGCGGGGGTACAGGGTCTCGGCAGCCCGTTCCTCTCGGGCGAAGGAGGCCCGGAGGTTGGACTCCGTGTCCTTGACCACCACGTCGCCCAGGAGTTGGAGGTTGCGGGTGGCGTGGATGCGCTCGGCCTCGGCCACAGCCCGGAAGAGGGCCGCGACCTCCGGGAGCCCCTCCTCCTCGGCTTTGGCGGCGTAGGCCAGCAGGCGGAAGTGCGCCTTGGCCTCGCCCACGAAGGCCTCGTAGAGGTTCTTTTCTGTCTTCGGCCCCATGCCTTTGCTTCCTACTGGACCTTCCCCCTCCCTCTCCCACGAGGAGAGGGAGGGGGAAAGGGGGTAGGTGAGGTTATCCCTACACCACGCGCAGTTCCTTGCTGCTCTCCCACAGGCCGTGGATGTTGCAGTAGGACAGGGCGTGGAGGGTGCCGGGCTTGTCCACCTTCATGGCTGCGACCACTTCATGGTGGGTGTAGACCGGCCCCTGGTTGGGCCCAGCCACCGACTGCCCGTGGGCGGAGAACTCAAAGTGGCCCACCTGGTAAGAGTACTTGTCCCCTTCCGGGTGGAAGTAGAGGGTGATCCAGGCGATGTGGTGCTCTGTGGTGTTGGGATGGGCGATCTCCTTGCCGATGCCCACCCGCACCTCAAAGACCTCGCCGGCCTTCACCTCGTCCGGGCACTCAAGGACTGGGACGTGCTTCTCCTTCTTCCAGTCCGCCTTCTGGATGCGCTCACCAAGGTCTGCCATCGTTCACCTCCTTATTTTATTTTTTAGATGTGTGAGTGTGGTTTGCGTGATCTGGAACTCCTACTTGCGGGTGGAGATGCCCAGGATGCGGTAGATGAGGCAGAAGCCCGTGGCAGCCGTGAAGAGCAGGATGAGCCCGACCACGGCGGCCACAATGCCCCAGACCGCCCCGCCCAGGCCCCCCAGGGGCCACAGGCCAGCCCAGAGCAACACCGCTCCCAGCACCAGCCGCACGATGCGGTCCACCGTCCCCTCGTTCGCTTGCATGGTTGTTCACTCCTTTCTGTCTGCGGGCAGGCCCGCGCCCCCTCACGGGGCCAGCACCTGCTCCACCACCTCGTAGCGGTCAAAGGGCGGCATGATGCACGCCCCGGCGAACACCTCACGGGCCAGGTGCAACATCTCCCTGGCCAGAGCCACCCCCTCGGCGACCGGGTCCGCCGCCTCGGCCATCTGCCTGCGCACGGCTTCTGGCACGACGATGCCGGCCACCTTCTCGTGCAGGAACAGGGCGTGCCGGGCCGAGCGCAGGGGCAGGATGCCCAGGAAGACCGGCAGGCCCACGCCGCCCGCGGCCTCGGCCAGGGCCAGCGCGCCCGCGCGGTCGTAGACCGGCTGGGTCACGGCGAACTGGGCCCCAGCCTCCGCCTTGCGGCGCAGCCGCCGGATGGCCTGCCGCAGGCCGTTGGACTCCGGGCGGGGGTCCAGCACCACCCCTGTCTGCAGGCCAGCCTCCCGCGCCATCTGGACCAGGCCGAAGACATCCACATCCCGCACGGTGGTGGTGCGGGCCCGGTCCCCCAGGGCCACGAAGTCCCCGGTGGCGACGAGGACCGTTTCCACCCCCAGGGCCCTGGCCCCCCAGAGGAGGGCCTGCAGGCTGAGGCGGTTGTGGTCTCGCGTCGTGCAGTGGAGGATGGCCGGGCGTCCCACCTCCTTCTGGATCAGGGCCGAGAGGGCCAGCGCGCTCAAGCGCGGCTTGGCCAGCGGGTTGGTGGCCACGCTGAACGCGGCGAAGGGCAGGCCGCGCAGCGGCTTCAGCGCCTGGAGGAGCGGCCCGGGGTCCGGCCCGGCCGGCGGCACCACCTCCACCGTGATCTCAAAGGCTCCGTTCAGGGCCAGGGCCGGCACGGTTCCCCCTCGGTCCCATTCTTGGACGGTGCGCCAGAGCCTCCCTAGACCCCCTCCGCTGGTGCAGCCGGCGCGCTCACCTGGGCGAGGCGGTAGACCTGGCCGAAGAGGTGCGCCTCCACCAGCACCGACCAGAACCAGGTGAGGAAAAGGCCCACGACGCAGAGGATCACCCCGAAACCGGCGATGAGCCCGGCCGCCCAGGCCAGGAGCACGGCAATGAGGATGTTGACGAAGTTCTTAGTCGTGAAGCGCCAGATCTCCGCGAACTGGAAGGCAGAGGCAAACTGGCCCGTCACCGCGTAGCGGGTGAAGATGGCTGGCGAGAAGAACGAGATGACGATGCTCCACAGGAGGTTCAGGCAGGACCCGCAGATGCTCACCGCCGTGACCAGGCTCGTGTAGTCTGGGTTGTCCCCCAAGGGGATGGTGACGCCCAGTTGCACGCAGAGCACGACCCACGTGGGGATGAGCCAGATGGCCATGATGACGATGAGCACCAGCCCCTGGACGAACTTCTCGCCCAGGTTGTCCCAGTTGGGCAGGAGCTGAGGGTCCCCCCGAACCACGCGGCGGATGACTTCCAGCATGTACCCTATGACGAAGGGGATACCGATGAGTAAGGTGGAGAGGAGGCCGAACACAGCCCCCACCACGAGTTTGACCAGCCAGTCCTTGTCCTCAAACATGTAGGTGAACGACTTCCCGACGTCCATGAGACCCTCCTTTTGAGGCGAGTGAGGGGGCCTTCCTGGGGGGATAGCCCCTTCCTTGCGGAGACTTGCCGAGCGAATTCTGGCCGTTGCACCTCCTTGCCCGATGACGGGAGCGGGCTACCTCTGGGGCCACCCAACGGGGGATCCCTGCCTGTCCGTGGAAGCAGACAATTTTATTATACCCGCTTTTGCCCAGGATGGCAAGCCGCTCGCTCGGACTCGGATGCATCCTCTCCTGCCCCCTCCGAGTCCTCTGCGGTTTCTCCCTCGCCCCCGGGCGCGCACCGCAGGAGGCACAAAAAAGCGGGGCAGTGGCCCTGGGCCACTGCCCCGCTGGAGGTCAGCGTGCGGGCTTCCTACTTGACCCGGTAGATGCCGCACATGCTGGACGTGAACTCGTGGCGCCAGAAGGTGACCCGGCCTGCCTTGTTGGGCTCCAGGGCGGGCCCTTTGAGGTCCGACCGGACTAGGACGTTGTTGACGCTGTGGTAGAGGGGGATAAGCGCCACGTCGGAGACCAGGATCTCCTCGGCCTGCTGGTACAGGGCCGTGCGCTTGGCCTCGTCGCCCATCAGGGTCTGGGCCTCGCACATCAGCCGGTTGTACTCGGCGTTGTGCCACGTGTGGCGGCCAGGGGCGTCGGCCAAGGGGGTGCCCTCCTTCTCGCAGCCACCCCACACGCTGAGGAGGTTGCTGCCGTCCACGAAGTCAAACTCGTAGGGCACCAGGCCGAAGATCATGTCCCCGCCCCCCTCCTTCTTCTGCTTGCGCATCTTCTCCATGAAGATCTTGTAGTCCAGGTTCTGGACCTCCGCCTCCACGCCCAGGTTCTCCTTGAGCATGCCCACGATGGCCTCAGCAGCGTTGATCAGGGCGGGGTTGGCCTCGCGGGTGTAGAGGGTCAGTTTGGGGAAGCCCTTGCCGCCAGGATACCCGGCCTCCGCCATGAGTTGCGCGGCCAGTTTGGGGTCGTAGTTCTGGACCGCCTTCAGTTTCTCCACGCTCTCGCCGGGGAAGCCGGGCGGGTTCATGGTGTAGGCGGCCACGCCCTGGTACTGCAGCGGCCCTTGCACCAGCGCCTCGCGGTCAATGGCATGGCTGAAGGCCTGGCGCACCTTCAGGTTGTCAAAGGGCGGGTTCCACGTGTCAAAGAACAGGTAGTAGGTGTTGAAGTTGGGCCAGGAGATGAGCTGCTTCTTGTACTCGGGGTTGGCCATGATCTCGGCGATGGCCGCTGGCGGCAGGCCCACGTTCAGCGTCTGGCCCACGATGTCCAGTTCGCCGTTCTTCCAGGCACTGAAGTGGACGTTGGGGTCCATGAAGTGGACGATGATCTTGTCCATCAGCGGCGGGAAGGGGCCGGTGTACTTCTCGTTGGCCACCCAGATGACCTCCCGCCCCTTGTTGTACGCCTCCAGTTTGTAGGGCGCAGCCGAGACCGCCGTCGCGGGGTCCAGGGCCCAGGAGCCATCGGCCAGGCGGTCCTTCACGATGTGCTTCGGGGCCACGAAGACCATGGTGAAGAGTTTGTGCAGGTACGGGATGGGCTGGTCGGTCTGGACGGTGAAGGTGTAGTCGTCCACCTTCTTGACGCCCAGTTCCTCCGGCGGAAGTTCGCCCTTGACCACCGCGCTCCAGTTGGTGATGCCGGCCATGCCGTAGAACCACTCAAAGTCAAAGTCGGGGCGGGCATAGCGCTGCAGGGTGAAGACCCAGTCGTCCGCGGTGAGGGGCGTTCCGTCGCTCCAGACCCGGTCCTTGTCCAGGTGGAAGGTCCAGGTGAGGCCGTCGCCGGAGACCTCCCAACTCTCGCAGGCGTTGGGGATGACCTCCAGGTCCCGGTCCATGCGGGTGCAGGAGTCGTTCACCCCCCACACCGCACCGTTCTGCAGGTCGTAGACGCTGGCATCCCAGGAGTTCCAGGTCTGCTCCACAGCAGCCAGGTGCAGGACCTGCTTCTCAATGGGCGCGGCATCGTCGGGCAGGACCACCCCGGCGCGGTTGACCACCTTGGCCACTGTGGGCTGGGGAACCGGGGTGGGCGTGGGCGGCACGGGAGTGGGAGGCGCCTCTGTTGGCTTGGGCATGGGCGTCGGCGTGGGCTGGACAGGCGCGGCGGTTGGCGCCGCCTCCGTCGGCTTGGGCGCAGGCGTGGGTGTGGGCGTGGCGGCTGGCGCACAGGCGCTCATCAGGAGCACCGAGAGGGCCAGCACCACCGAAAGGATGGGCAACGTACGGCCGTGCATGGTTCAACCTCCTTTGTGGTGAGAAAGTCTTTGGCAGATCGGTGGCGCCCCCGCAATCCCGGGGCGCTCTCTGGGCGTGTTACAGTGCTTCCCCTTCCCTCCTTTCTCCTTCCATCACCTCCCTTCCCTCATGAAGCGCCTTCGCGTGCCAGTACGCCGGTGAGGCAGCCGATGCCCCCGGCAGCCTTGTGGATTTCATCCATGGGAACCGTCCGGCAGACGATGCCGAGGCCCTCGTAGAAGCGCTGGCTGACCGGGTTGCCGGCAGGCATGACGATCTCCCGCGGCCCCAGCGTCACGAAGTTGAGGGCGAGGCCCCGGCGGACCTCCTCCTCGTCCGGCACGGATACGACGCGGTACCCCCGCTCTGCCAGGGCCTTCACCGCCACGTAGGGCACGCGGCCAGCCCAGACGATGGCCAGGTCCCGGTCCACGATGCGGACAGCCCCCATCAGGTGCATGGAGCCGTAGGGGAGCGTGACCGTGATCGCGCGGACCCCCAGCCGGCCCAGCACCGCCGCCACCTGCTCAGCGCCCTCGGCGTTGGTCCGCAGCCCGATGCCCAGGAGCACCGTCTCCGGGTCCAGCCACAGGGCATCTGCCCCCTCAAAGGTGCCGCGCCCGTGGACGCTGGCCAGGATGGGGATGCCCAGGTCCGCCAGCCGCCGGGCCACCTGGCGCTCCTCCCCAGCGCGCACCGTGGAGGCCGGCCTCGCCACGATGGCCCCGGAGGGGGTCATGAAAAGCAGGTCGGCCACGAACATCTGGTTGGGCGTGGGTTTCCCCTGGGGCTCCACGTAGTGGACGGCCACACCGGCGTCCCGGTAGGCCTGCGCCAGCGCATCGTGCTGGGCCCCGGCGCGCTGCGGGTCCGGCCGATCCAGCATCTGCACCCTGTCGGGGTCGTCAATGTCCTCCAGTTCCGCAGAGGGCCTGTGCAGGAGCACGGCCTTGAGGCGCGTCCATTCCCACGCCTGGCCGCAGGAGGCCCACACGGTGCCCAGTTCCTCCTGGAGCGAGGCCGTGCGGGGCGACCACCCCGCGCCGCCGAAGGCCGCGGTCTCCACGCTGTAGGCCTGCGGAGAAGATGTCTTCGGAGCCATGAATCCCTTTTCCTCCCTCAATACGGGCCCTCTGGCAGGAGGTCCCAGAGCGAGCCCAGGTATTTGCGCAGCCCGTCTTCGCACTGGTAGAGGCCGATCTCCGGGTCCACCAGGTCGCCCCGTTCGTCAAAGCGGATGGGGCCGCTCACCCCCTGGTAGGTCCCCATCTCCTGCAGGCACTGCAGGACAGCGGCGCGGTCCACCCGCCCGGCCCGCCTCAGGGCCTCCAGGAGCAGGCCGGCGGCGTCGTACCCTTCGGCCGCGTACTGGATGTTGACGAGCGTCAGGGGGTAGCGGGTGGCGAAGGTGACGAAGAACTCCCTCGCCGCGGGAAGCAGGCGGATGTCCGCGCCGGCGAAGGTGTGGTAGGGTTTCACCCGGTCCAGGCTGGGCACCTCCAGGTAGGGGTACGCCTTGAGGGCATCGGTCCCCAGGAAGGGGGCCTCCAGGCGCGCGTAGCGCAACTGGTGGGCGATGATGTGGGCCGGGTTCCAGTAGACGGCAAAGTAGACGAGGTCTGGCTTGGCTGCCACCGTCGCCTCCACCAGGGGGTCAAAGTCCAAGCGCCGCTCTGCCTCGCCGAAGCCCCA
>DAOTYM010000528.1:0-2136 GCA_034434775.1 Anaerolineae bacterium
AAAATCTCCGGTTTGGGCCAATCTCTTCATGGGTCTCCCCCAGGATCGTTTGCCCTAAGTTTACACCATTTGTTAGCAACATTCAAGAGGGAGACTACCCTCTGTGTCCTCTGTGACAAATTCCTACCCCAGGTAGCCCAGACCGGCCAGGCGCTCCTCTATTTGGCGGGTCTCCTCTTCGGTGTAGTCCTGGCCGGAGCCGCCTTCGTCCGCGCCGCCGGCCTCGCGACGCACCGGCGAGGCCGCAAGCCACGATGGGTCCAGGAGTTCCGTGAGGACGCGGCCATCCATGTGCGCCGGGACCGGCTCCCCCAGAAGGTAGAGGATGGTCGGGGCCAGGTCCTGGAGGGTTGCCCCCTGGATCTGCACGCCGGTCCGCACCCCCGGGCCGCAGGCCACCAGGATGCCCTCCATGCGGTGCGTGCCGCTGGTCTTGAGGGCGGCCAGTTCCTCGCGGGAGAGGACCCGCACAGCCTCCTCCCCTCGGTAGTCCCCTCTCGGCCGGAAGACGTCCGGCACCTCGGCCTCCACCACCAGGTCCGGGAACCGCTCCACGTAGGGTCCTGAGTAGAGTTCCTCCCGCCGCCACACCCGCCGCACCAGGGGGCCCCCGGTCAGGGGGTTGCGCAGGGCCGAAAGGCCGGCGATGAGGGCATCCCGCAGGGCCTCGTACTCCGCGCCCGGCTCCACGATGCCGGCTGGGTCGCGCCCCTTCAGGTTGATCCAGATGTTGCCCCGCACCTCCTCGGAGAAGGCGCGGGTGCGGGCCCAGTCAATGCCGGCGAAGAAGGTCTCCTGGCCCAGTTCCCGCCGCAGCCAGTCGGGGAAGAGCCGCCGCACCAGGGTCAGGTTCTGGAAGGAGAGGCGGTCGTAGGCCAGGCGCTTGGCTACCTGCAGCGCCCGCGCCATCGCCCGACGGACTCCCCCGCGCCCTTCCCGGGCGAAGGCCAGGTACCCTTCTTGGGCCAGCCACAGGTTCAGGTGCACCGCCAGGGGGGTCTGGGGGCCCTCCCCGTGGTCCGAGACGACGAGGACCGTCGCCTCGTCGCCCACCTCTTCCAGCAGGCGGCCCAGTTCCGCGTCGGCGCGGCGGTAGACCTCCCGCACCACGTCGCCGTGGGCGGCCGCGCCCTCCTGCGTGAAGAGGGGATGGGTTGGGTCGTGATATTTCCAGAAGAAGTGGGCCGCGCCGTCGGTGGCGCTCGTGACGAACCAGGCCAGGTCCCATGCCTCTCGGCGCAGGAGTTCCCGCACCACGCGGAAGCGGACGCGCAGTTCCCGGAAGAGTTCGTCCCGCGCCCGGTCCGGCTGGCCGCGGCGGGTGTAGAGCCAGTCGTCCGGGACGATGACGTAGGGTTCGCCAGCCAGGTCCGCCAGGTCTGCCTTCAGGTCCGGCGGATGGGTGTAGGCTGCGCTCAGGCCCGGGGTGTCGCGGCCGCTCACGAGGACACCGGCCACCGGCTCTGGCGGGTAGGTCATGGGGACGTTGACCACCACCACGCGCCGCCCCCGCGCCGAGAGAAGCCCCCAGAGGGAGGGCACGGCCCGGTGGCTGGCGTTGAGGAGCCGGAAGCCGTAGCGGGAGAAATCCCGCTCCCAGAAGTCAAAGATGCGGTGCTGGCCCTGGTTGCAGCCAGTGGCCATGGTGGTCCAGGCCTGGGCCGTGTAAGGATGGACCACGGACCGCAAGGGGCCGCTGGCCCCGGCTTCCACCAACCGGCGCAGGGTCGGCAGGTCCCCCCGCTCCAGCATGGGTTGGGCCACCTCCCACGTGGCCCCATCCAGCCCCACCACCAACACCCTTCTCATCAGGCTGATAGCTCCTTCCCCACCAGGGGTCTAACACAGAGGACACAGAGAGCACAAAGAATTAAATATTTTGCCCTCGCTTCTCTGAGTCCTCTGTGTTCTCTGTGGTAAAACGCCCCCCTGGCCCTCACGAGAGGTAGCCGAGGCCGGCGAGGCGCTGGCGGATCTCCTCCTCGTCCTCCGGGGAGAAGACCTGGCCGGCCTCCCTCGCCGGGCCACCTGTGGGCAGGGCCTCGGTGCGGACCACCGGGTGCGCCACCCGGTACGCCGGGGAAAAGGCCTCTTCCAGGACCCGCCCATCCATGTAGGTCGGCACCGGCAGCCCCA
>DAOTYM010000529.1:0-4845 GCA_034434775.1 Anaerolineae bacterium
AGGGGCGCTTCACGAATCGCCCCGTGCCTGTAGGGGCAATTCATGAATTGCCCCTACAGACCTCACCCCACCCGCCGCACCCGGCCGTTGTGGGCGTCCAGCACCACCACGCTCCCCTCCGGCAGGAGGTGGGTGGCGCCGGCCACGCCGACCAGGGCCGGCAGGCCGTACTCACGCGCCACCACCGCCCCGTGCGAAAGTTGCCCCCCGCTCTCCAGGATCAGCCCGGCCACCCGCGCGAAGATGGGGGTCCAGCCGGGGTCCAGGGCCGGGGCCACGAGGATGTCGCCCGGGCGGACGCGCGCCAGGTCTGCGGGGCTTCGGACGACCCGCACCGGCCCCTGCACCAGGCCCGGGCTGACCACCACCCCCGCTAGACCCAGCGCGGGCCCGTCGGTCTCCTCCAGGGGCTCTTGGCCCCGCAGGAACGGGGGATAGGCCACCGAGGGGGGCAGGCGGGCGTCGTCCTGGCACAGGCGCTGGAAGGTGCGCCACCGGCGCGCGAGGCGCGGGGCATCCAGGGGCCTCTCCCCCAGCGCGGCCTGCCGGACCTCCTCCAGGGTGGCGAAGAAGACCCGCTCCGCCGTGGGCAGCAGGCCCCCTTCGGCCCACGCGCGGCCCATCTCCAGAAGGGCCCGCCGCTGCAGGGCCAGGATCCGCTGCCACACGAACCGCTGCTCCTCCCGCAGCCAGACGTAACGGCGCGCCAGGCCGGCCAGCATGCGCAGGAACGCTGCCTTCCAGGCGCGCAGCCCCCGCAGGTGCCGTTCCCAGGGCAGCCGTTCCCTGTCGCCCGGGCGAGGGGGGCCTCCCTCCAAAAGCCCGGCCACCAGAGCGACCACCTGGGAAGGCTCCTCGCCAAAGGGCGGGACGTAGAGGTCCAGGCTGTAGGACCGGTGCCCGTACTGGCCGAGGAACTGGGCCAGGGCCTGGGCCGCCCGGCCTCCGCCGCGGAGCGCCTCCGTGCCTCCCTCCTCCTGGCAGCACGCCGCCAGGTCCTCCAGGGCCCGGTTCATCTGGAAGGAGACCGTCTCCACGTCGGCGACCAGGGCTGCGGCCAGTTCCGCCCCGCGCGCGGGGCCCGCCAGCCGCAGGCAGGCCCGCCGCAGGAGCGTGTACAGCACATCCGCCAGGGTGAGGCTCCAGCGGTGGATGGCCAGGAGTTCCCGGCTCAGGTCCTGGCCCGCCTCCACCACGGCCCAGAGGGCGCGGGGCCTCTCCTGGGCCGGCCTCCCCAGGGCCTGGTCCAGGTCCCGCGCCAGCGCGTCCAGGCACTGGGTGCAGCGCTCCTCAAAGGCCATCCACTGGGCGTAGTTGTGCCAGGGGGACCAGAGGTACCGGTCCCGCAGGAGGACGCGCCCCAGGGAGGCCCACAGGGCCGGGTCCCACAGGCCACGGGGCCGGGCGACCTTTCGCCGCAGGGCCACCTCCCCACGGGGGAAGAACCGCGCCGCGTCCTCCGGCAGGAGCGCGTCCGGGAAGACCTTGTAGATGTGCTGGAAGACCCGCACGTCCACGTAGGGATGCCCGCGGTGGAGGCGTGTGATCTCCTGGCCGTCCAGGTCGTGGACGCCCAGGTAGGCCAGGGGCTGGCGGAAGGCCAGGTCCTCCAGGAGGGACCGGACCAGGGTCCAGCCCAGGGGCGAGACGGGCTGGGGGAAGCGCTCGTTGACGAAGCCGGCGGTCCAGAGGCGGCCTGGGTCGGCTGGGCCGCTTTCAAAGAAGGGGTCAACCCCCGCCGTCACCGGCCGGCTCTGGAGGAGGACGAGGTCCCCGTTCCAGAAGCCGAACTCCACGTCCTGGGGCGCGCCGAAGAGGGCCTCCAGCCTCAGCGCGAGGGCGGCCACCGCCTCTGCCTGGGCGGGCGTCAGGGCCGGCACCTCCCGGAGGTGGGGCGGGACGGGCTCCCGCCGCAGCCCCCCTTCAGGGCCCGCGGCCGGAAGCCACTGGACCTCCTTGCGGGCGACCTGGGGCTCCCGGACCGGGGCCAGCGTGGCGCGGTCCAGCCACCAGCGGTCCACCGCTCCCTCGCCCCCCACCACGCCCTGGCCCATGCCCCACGCGGCCTCAATGAGCACCGCATCCCCCGCCCCCAGGGGGTCCTGGGAGAAGGCCACCCCAGAGGCCTCGCAGGGGACCTGCACCTGGACGAGGACGGCCATGGCCGCATCCGGGGCGTCAGCGCCGGCCCTGGCCCGGTACGCCACGGCCCCTGGCGACCAGAGGGAGGCCCAGCAGGCCAGGACGGCCTGCTCCAGGGCCTGGAAGCCCTGCACGTTGAGCCAGGTGGCCGCCTGGCCGGCGAAGGAGGCCTCGGGGAGGTCCTCGCCCAGGGCGGAGGAGCGGACCGCCACGGGGACCGGCCGGTCCCGGACCAGGCGTTGGTACGCCGCGGCGATGGCCTCCGCCACGTCCTGGGGGAGCGCGCCCGGCGGCCCACCGACGGCGCCGCGGGCACCCACGGCGGCGCGGTAGGCGGCCACCGTCACGCAGAAGCCGTCGGGCACGGGCAGGCCGTGGCGGCGGGCCTCCCCCAGGCGCGCTGCCTTGGCCCCCACGGAAGGGAGGTCGTCCAGCCCCACTTCGTCCAGCCAGCGGATGAAGTCCATATCCCCACCTCGCTCAGGGGATGCCGCCTCTCCCCGCTGGGCCTGTGCGGGGAAAGGCCGCCCCTACCGCGCTTCCCTATGTCCTGCCCCCGGCGGCGGCACTGTGATCTTGGGGGGCGGGGTGAAGGGGACGGGCGTCTCCGGGGGCGGAGTGGGGCGGGGTGCAGGGGTATCCGTTGGCCGCGGCGTGGGGGTGGCGGGCGGCCGGGTGGGGCGGGGCGTCGGCCGCGGCGTGTCCGTGGGACGGGGCGTGGAGGTGTCCGTCGGCTGGGGACGCGGGGGCACAGGCGTCGGCGTGGGCGGCTCCCAGCGGAACCCCCGTAGCCCCTGCGGTGCGAGCAGCACTTTCGTCACTGCCACTTCCTCCCCGACGGGCTCCCCCTGCACGATCCAGACCCCCCAGAGGTAGTCCCCAGGGGGGAGGGGTGAGAGGTCCACCCTCAGGCGGGGTTCCTTCGCCCACGCCCGGTGGAGGGGCGCCTCCGGGTCTCCGCCGGTGGGCACCAGGCGCAGTTCAAAGAACTCCCCCGTCCCCAAGGTGCCCGGCCAGGCCCAGAGGAACTCCAGGGTGGCCGCGTGCCACACCGCCCCCTCCTCAGGCTGGAGGGGTGTGGGCTGGGGCAGGACGCGGCGGGTGGGCGTGGCTGTGGGCCGGCGGGTGGGCGTGGCCGTGTCCGTCGGGAGGGGAGTGGGGGTTGGGCTTGCGGTGGCGGTGGCGGACGCGGTGGGCGTGGACGTGGGACGCAGCGTGGAGGTCCAGGTGGGGGTCGGGGTCTGTGCGGGCAGGGGCCCACCCACTGCCTCCCGGGTGGGGGTGGCGGAGGACGTCGCCGTCGGCGGCAGGACCGCCACAGCCTCGGTCCCGGGCGGGGTGGGCAGGGCCCGCGGCCCGAACCAGCCTCCCCGCGCTGCAGCCCACGCCCCCAGGGAGGAGAGGAGCACCACGCCCAACGCGAGGCTGGCTACCCAGCGCCAGTCGTACCGGCCGAGCAGGGCCGGGGGACGCTCCATCGCCTCTGGGGCTGGGGCGGCCTGGCTTCCCCCGGCCCGGAGGGCCTCCCGGAACTCGGCCGCCGACTGGAACCGCTCCGCCGGGTCCTTGGCCAGCGCCTTGGCCAACACCTGGTCCAGCCACTCCGGCACGTCCGGCCGGGCCTCCCGCACCGGGGGTGGCGTCTCCTGCACGTGGGCCTGGAGGAGGGCCCAGGTGCTCTCCGTGGCGAAGGGGATATCCCCGGTGAGCATCTCGTAGAGGACAATGCCCAGGGAGTAGAGGTCGCCCCGGTGGTCCACCCGGTCGCCCTTCACCACCTCTGGGGAAACGTAGCGGGGAGTGCCCATGAAGACGCCGGTCTGGGTCAAGGTGACCCCTGTGGCCACCCGGGCCAGGCCGAAATCCATCACCTTGACCGTGCCGTCGGGGGTGAGCATCAGGTTCTGGGGCTTGATGTCCCGGTGGATGACGCCCTTCCGGTGGGCCACTTCCAGGGCGTCGCAGACCTGGCAGGCGATGTCCAGGGCCTCTTCTATGGGCAGGGGGCCCCGCTCCTGGATCACCTGGGCGAGGGTCTTGCCCTCAATGTGCTCCATGACGAGGAAGTGGCGGCCATCCTCCACGCCGTAGTCCAGGAAGCCGACGATGCGGGGATCGTCCAGGTGGAGGACCGCCTCGGCCTCGCGGCGGAACCGCTCGGGGAACTCCGGGTGCTCGGTGTACTCCTCCTTGAGGACCTTGATGGCCACCGTCCGTTTGGCCACCACGTCCCAACCCAGGTACACCGTGGCCACACCGCCCCTGCCGATGACCTGCAGGATGCAGTACCTTCCCTTGAGGACCTGTTCGTTCATGTGGCCGAGCGCTCTGACCTGCCGCGGGTCGGAGGCGCCTCCTGAGGGCGGAGGCCGCCCAGGCGAGGGGCGCCGCGCCGCCGGAGACTTGACATAGGCGCGCCCATGATACCCCACTTAGGGCAACCTGTCAAGGAGCAGGGCGAAGCGGGCCAAGACACCGTGACCAGGGGGATGGCCCGGCACCGCAGGGGCGCCATGGCCTCCCTCATAGGCTGGGGGTTCCGCATTTGACACCTTGAGAGCCTCATCGTATACTTGCGTAACACAAAAAGAGAAGGGGACCCCATCTGCTCCGCAGCCCCGGCGGATGGAGGCGTACCTGCATTCTGGAGGGCCTGGTGACGCTGCGCCGAAAGACGCTCACTCTCCTTACGGCCACGCTCCT
>DAOTYM010000530.1:0-8285 GCA_034434775.1 Anaerolineae bacterium
GACCAACTGGGAATTCCGCCCCACCTTCTACGAAGCACCGCTGCGCTTCAGCGACGACGGCCAGTTTGAGTTGTGGCTGGCCGAGTCGGTGGAGGACAGCGCGGACGGGCTGACCCTCACCGTGAAGTTGCGCAAGGGGATCAAGTTCCACAACGGCCGCGAGGTGACCGCCGACGACCTGGTCTGGGCCGTGGAGCGGGCCCGGGACACCAGCATCGGGCATCACCTGAGCGACCGCTTCACCACCTGCACGGGCGCGACCAAGATGGACGACTACACCGTGCAGATCACCTACAGCGATCCCACCCCCTCCAAGTACGACGCCTTGGCCCGCCTCTACATCTTCCCCAAGGAAGCAGCGGAGAACATCGCCAACACCCCTGTGGGCACGGGGCCCTTCAAGTTCGTGGAGTGGGTGCCAGGCGACCACCTGACGGCGGTCCGCTTTGAGGACTACTGGCGGAAGGGCGAGCCCTACTTGGACAAGGTCATCGTCAAACCCATCCCCGACGAGCAATCCCGCATGGTGAACCTGCTGGCCGGGGGCATTGACCTCCTGATGGGCGTTCCCCTAGCCGATAAGAAACTGCTGGAGCAGGCGCCGGGGGTGGAGGTCTTCACCCAGCCGCCAGGGTTTGCCTTCTACGCCTTCCTGTTCAACGTCTCCCGACCGCCCTTTGACAACACCCTGGTCCGCCAGGCCCTGAACTACGCCGTGGACCGGGACAAGATCAACCAAACCGCCTTCCACGGCGAAGGGGTCATGACCACGCTGCCCTACGCTCCGACCTCCTGGGCCTACCCGGAGGACTTGGCCAACTACTACACCTTTGACCTGGACAAGGCCAAGGAACTGCTGGCCAAGGCTGGCTACCCCAATGGCTTCAAGACCACCTGCCTCATCCGCGGCACCGGCGACGTCTACCTGGACATGGCCCAGGTCTACCAGCAGGACCTGGCGAAGATCGGGGTGGAGATGGAACTCCTCCCCACCGAACTGCCCCAATACTGGCCGAAACTCTTCGCCAGCGAGTTTGACATCGTCTCCCACGCCACGGGCGAGGCCACGGTGGACCCCAGCGGCCTCTTTGAGGGCGCGGCCTGCTGCCGGCCGTTCCGCAACTTCTTCAAGATCACCGAGGACACCACCTGGTTCCCGAAGTACAAGGAACTCGTGGACGAGGCCCACGTGACCCTGGACAAGGAGAAGCGGAAACAACTGTACCACGAGGCCCTGAAGATCTTCGTGGAGCAGGGGTGGACCATCCCTATCGCCTGGCGGCAGCAGATCTACGCCTACAAGGATTTCGTCAAGGCGTTCCGCGCTGATATTGACGGGGCCATCTGGCTGAACCAGGTGTGGCTGGCCAAGTGAGGCACGAGTAGTCTGCCGCGCACGAGGGGCTGGTGGGCGCGCCTGCCAGAAAGGCCCCCACCAGCCCCTTCGTCCAGCGTCCTTCGGGGGAACCTATGGGCAAGTACGTGCTCAAACGGCTCCTGCAGATGATCCCAGCCCTGTTCCTGGTCTCCGTGGCGGTGTTCTCCATCACCCACCTCATCCCTGGCGACCCGGCCCAGATCATCGCTGGCCCCAACGCCACCGACGCGCAACTGGCCGCGCTGCGCGCCCAGTTCGGGCTGGATAAGCCCCTTTGGGTCCAGTACCTCATCTGGCTTCAGCACGTACTCCAGGGCGACCTGGGCAAGTCGTTCATCAACAACGTCCCTGCGGCTACGCTGCTCCGCTACCGCATCCCTGCCACGGTGGAACTGGCCGTCGCCTCCACGCTGGTGGCGGTCCTCATCGCCTTCCCCCTGGGCATCCTGGCTGCGCTCAAGCCGGGGAGCCTGGCGGACTTTTCGTGCACCCTGTTCTCGGCCCTTTCCTTCGCCATTCCTGGCTTCTGGTTGGCCATCTTGCTCATCCTCCTCTTCAGCCTCGCCCTGGGGTGGCTTCCACCATCCGGGCGGCCTGTCCTCGCGGAGGACCCGGTGGGCCACCTCAAGGCGCTGGTCATGCCGGCCCTCACGCTGGGGATCGGCATCGCCGCCAAACTGACCCGCTACCTGCGCTCGTCCATGTTGGACGTGCTCCACCAGGACTACATCTGTACCGCGCGGGCCAAGGGCCTGCAGGAGCGGATCATTCTGGTGCGCCATGCGCTACCCAATGCCCTCATCCCCGTGGTGACGGTGTTGGGCCTCCAGGTGGGGGACCTCCTGAGCGGGGCCATCATCGTGGAATCGGTGTTCGCCTGGCCGGGGGTGGGGCGGCTGACCATCCAGGCTGTGGGGTGGCGGGACTATTCCATCCTGCAGGCCAACGTCCTCTTCATCGTCCTGGCCTTCATGGTGGTCAACTTGCTGACGGACCTCACCTACGCGTGGATTGACCCACGCATCCGGTACGAGTGACGAGGAGCGCAAAGGTGGCGACAAGCCTCTGCAACCCGGAGGTCCGGGGCCTCCGAGCCAACCTGGAGCCCACACAGCGGGTGGAGAGCCTCACCCTGCTGGCGGTGAGGGCGCTCCTCCGGCACCGCTCAGGCGTAGCGGGCCTCATCCTCACGGCATTCTTGGTCCTCGTCGCGCTCCTGGCCCCTCTCCTCGCCCCCTACGACGAACTAGAGATGCACCCAGCCGACCGCTTCCACCCGCCCTCTGCAGCCTACTGGTTCGGCACCGACGAGTTCGGCCGCGACATCTTCAGCCGCATCGTCATGGGGTCGCGCATCTCGGTGAGCGTGGCGTTCATCTCCATCGCCATCGCCACAGCCATCGGCGTCTTGGTCGGGTTGGTGGCCGGGTATGCGGAAGGGTGGTTTGATGCCCTCACCATGCGGTTTTTTGACTTCCTCCTGGCCTTCCCGGCGATCCTCCTGGCCATTGTCATCCTGGCCATCATGGGACCAGGGGCCCTCAACGCCATGCTTGCTGTGGCCATCGTCAACATCCCGGCCTTTGCCCGCCTGATGCGGGCCAACGTCCTGGCGGAGAAGGGCAAGGATTACGTGGAGGCGGCCCGGGCCATCGGGGCCAGGCCGGCGCGCATCCTCTTCCGCACCATCCTGCCCAACACCGTCTCCACCCTTCTGGTGCAGATCACGGTCTCCATGGCCTCGGCGGTCCTCCTGGAGTCGGCCCTGAGTTTCCTGGGGCTGGGCACGCCGCTCCCCAGGGCCTCTTGGGGCACCATGCTCAGCATCGGCCGGGGGTACCTGCCCCTGGCCCCGTGGTACGGCATCTTCCCCGGCCTGGCCATCACCTTCCTAGTGATGGGGTTCTACCTCCTGGGGGACGGCCTGCGGGATGCCCTGGACCCCCGTCGCCAGAAACTCCGGCGCTAAGTCCGACAAGCCTACGTCCATCACACAGAAAAGGAGTTGCACATCATGAAGCAGATGACCAAGTGGGAGCGGGTGGAAGCAGCCCTCCGGGGGCAAGAGGTGGACCGCGTCCCCATTGGCCTGTGGGCGCACTACCACCTGCAGGACCGGGCCCCTCGGCGGCTGGCAGAGGCCACCCTGAATCTGCACCGCCGGTACGACACGGACTTCATCAAACTCACGCCCAGCGGGCTGTACTCCATCCAGGACTGGGGGGCCACCATCCGCTTCGGGCTGGACGACGACACGTTCCCCCTCACAGTGGAGCCGGTGGTGCGCACCCCCGACCAGTGGGAGGGCCTGCCCCGGCTGGACGTGCACAACGGCGCCCTGGCGCGGGAACTGGAGACCATCGCCCACCTGGCCGAAGCCCTGGACGGGAGCGCGCCCTTCCTGATGACCATCTTCAACCCCTTGACCACGGCCTACAAGTTGTGCGGCGACCGCGTGTCGGGGCAACAGGTGGTGAAACACCTGCGCGAGGCTCCGCGGAAGGTGCACGCTGGCCTCCGGATCATTGCGGACGTGGTGCGGGAGTACGCGCTGGCCTGCCTAGAGGCCGGGGCTTCGGGCATCTTCTTCGCCACCCAGATGGCCAACTACGACCTCCTGACCCGCGAGGAGTACGAGGAGTTCGGCGTGCCCTACGACCTGGAGGTCTTGGAGGCGCTGCAGGGCAAGTCCCGCATCACCATGCTCCACATCTGCAGGCAGAACCTGATGTTTGACCTTCTGGCCGACTACCCGGTGGACGTCCTCCACTGGTCCGACCGGGAAAGCGGGCCCAGCCTGGCAGAGGCGCGGAAGGTGACCCGCAAGGCCCTGGCTGGTGGCCTCTCCCTGAAGACACTGCGGGAGGGCACGGCGGAGGACGTGATGGCCGAGGTCCGGGATGCCATCGCCCAGGCCGGGCGCAGAGGGTTCCTGGTGGCGCCGGCCTGCGTCATCCGGGCAGGGACGCCAGCAGCCAACCTAGCCGCGGCGCGCCGCGCCGTGGAAGAGACGGCTCTTGGATAGGAGGGACAATGTCCGACCATCCCCACCATGCGACAGCCGGCCGTGCCTCTGGAGAGCACGGCCACAGCCACGACCACCTGCACGGCGCGGTGGACCCCTCGCTCCTCACCACGGAGCGGGGCCTCTGGGCCATCAAGTGGTCCTTCCTGGGCCTGATGGCCACAGCGCTCCTGCAGGTGGCCATCGTGGCCTGGTCTGGCAGCGTGGCCCTTCTGGCCGATACCATCCACAACTTCGGCGACGCCAGCACCGCAGTGCCCCTGTGGATCGCGTTCCGGCTGGCCCGCCGCAGGCCGACCAAGTGGTTCACCTACGGCTACGGCCGGGTGGAGGACCTGGCGGGCGTGGCCATCGTGCTGACCATCCTCTTCAGCGCGTTGGTGGCCGGGTACGAATCGGTGCAGCGGCTGCTCCACCCGCACCCTGTGGAATACCTGGGCGCGGTGGCGGCCGCGTCCCTCATCGGCTTCCTGGGGAACGAGGCGGTGGCCCTCTTCCGCATCCGGGTGGGGGAGGAGATCGGCAGCGCGGCCCTGGTGGCCGACGGCTACCACGCCCGCGTGGATGGCCTGACCAGCCTGGCCGTCCTCCTGGGCGCGGCGGGGGTTTGGCTGGGCTTCCCCCTGGCCGACCCCCTCGTGGGCCTGGCCATCACGGGGGCCATCTTGCGCATCGTCTGGCAGTCGGCCAAGGCCGTCCTCACCCGCCTGCTGGACGGGGTGGACCCGGAGGTGGTGGATGAAGTCCGACACGCTGCCCTGCACGCACCCGGAGTGGCAGAGGTGACGGAAGTGCGGGTGCGGTGGTCCGGCCACCGGCTCCAGGCCGAGGTGAACGTGGCCGTGGAGCCGAGCCTTTCTGTGCGGGAAGGGCACGAGGTCGCCAGGGAGGTACAGCACCAAATCCTGCACCACCTCCCCTACATCTGCCAGGCCACCGTGCACGTGGACCCGGTCGGCGCCTCCGGCGAGGGACACCACTGTATCCTAGAGCACGCCCACGGCGGCTTGCCCCTCCACTCCCACTTCCCCACCGCCTCGGTGTGACGGCGGCCAGACGGGTCGGGGACGGGGGCCTCGCCCTGGGCCAGGGCCGTGGTGCCCCCTACACTTCCCCCCGCACCTCCTGCTCCAGGCGCTGGAAGAAGGCGACCATGAACTGGTGCCGCCCCTCGGCGATGCGGCGGCCGGTGGGCGTGAAGAGGGTCTCCCGGAGGCGGGCCAGTTTGAAGGCGAACTCGTGGACCGGGGTGTGGGAGACGTCCTCTCTGTCCCCCTGGCCTTCCTCGGGCGGGCGGTCGGCGTAGCCGGGAGGCACCTCTCCCCAGAGGCGGTGTCCGTACATCCCAGCGCAGGCATAGGCCCGCGCCACCCCCACTGCGCCGATGGCGTCCAGTTTGTCGGCGTCGTAGAGGACCTGGGCTTCCAAGGTGCGGGGGGGCGTGCCCTCGCGGAAGCGGTGCGCGGCGATGGCCTCAGCCACGGCCTCCACCCGCTCCGGGGGATGGCCCCGGAGGATTTCCCGTGCCCGGGCCGCGCTCACCTGGGCGTGGCACCGGCCGGTGCGGACCTCCTCCTCTCGGCCCACGTCGTGGAGGAGCGCGGCGGCGCGCACGATCTCCAGGTCGGCCCCCTCGGCCCGGGCGATGCGCTCCGCCAGGGCCAGCACCCGCAACACGTGGTCAAAGCCGTGGGCCGGGTCGTTCTCGGCGTAGAGGGCTCGGGCTTCCTCCACGGTGATCACCGCGCTCACCTCCTCCGCCCAAAGGCGAAGCGCACGAAATCCGAGACGTACTGGGGCAGCCGCCGCCAGGTGTCGGGCTTCAGGGCCCTCTGGAGGATGCGCCGCGGCCGCAGGTAGAACCGCCGGTAGGCCTCGTGCCACTTGCGCTCCACCAGGGCCGGCGGCAGGCCCGGCAGTTCGTAGTGGGCCTTGTCCTCGTGGATGCCGAACTCGCTCCAATCGTGGGAAAAGAGGCGCCCCTCCCGCTGGACGATCTCGTACAGTTCCGTGCCGGGGTAGGGCGTGGCCATCATGAAGTTCCCCAGGTCCGGGTCCAGTTCCAGGGCCAGGCGGATGGTGGCCTCCATGGTCTCTTCCGTCTCCGTGGGCAGGCCGAAGATGAAGAAGCCCATGGTCTCAAGGCCCGCTGCCCGCGCCTCTCGGAAGGCGCGGCGCACGTCCTCCAGGGTCTGCCGCTTCTTGATGAAGTCCAGGACGCGCTGGTCGCCGCTCTCCACGCCGAAGCCCACCCGCTTGCACCCTGCAGCCCTCATCAGGTCAAAGAGTTCCTGGTCAGTGCTGGTGACCCGCATGCCGTGGATGGTGATCCAGGGGACCCGGTTCAGCCCCTCCCGGATGAGGAGGCGGCAGAGGGCTTTGGCTCGGTCCAGGTCCAGGTTCCAGACGTCGTCGGTGACGCCGATCTCGGTGGCCCCCAGGTCCTCCACCAGGTAGCGCCATTCCTCCACCACCTTCTCCGGGGCGCGGGGACGCCAGGTGTTGCCGGTGATGGGCTTGGAGCAGTAGATGCACTGGTAGGGGCAGCCGCGCGAGGTCACCAGGGTGTAGGCCCGAGCGTGGGGGTCCAGGCCATCGGTCAGCGGCTGGAGGTTGGTGTAGCGCTCAATCTTGAAGAGGTGGTAGGCGGGCCAGGGGAGGCGGTCCAGGTCCCGCACCAGGGGGCGGAGCGGGTTGTGGACCACGTTCCCGTCCAGGTCCCGGAAGGAGACCCCCAGGACCTTGCCCCACACGGCCGGGTCAAAGCGGCGCGGGCCGCCGTCCACGGCCCGGCCGGGGTCCTGGGCCAGGGCCTGCATCATCTCCACGATGGTCTCCTCGGCCTCGCCCCGCACCACCAGGTCCACCTCTGGGCGGGCCATGGACTCCTCGGGCAGGAGGGTCAGGTGGGGGCCGCCCAGGACCACCACTGCGCCGGCCTCCTTGGCCGTGCGGGCCGCCTTCCACGCCTCGTAGATGAGGGGCGTGGGGCTGGAGATGCCCACCAGGTCGTAGCGCTCCCGGGCAAGGAGCGCCTCCAGCGGCTCGTCCTCCACCACGGCGTCAAAGAGGTCCACTGGGTAGCCGGCGGCGAGGAGCGCCCCGGCCAGGTAGCCGAGGCCCATGTGGATGTGCTTGCGGGAGTTCCATACCCCCGAGGTAGGGCTGACCAATAACACGCGCTGTCTTCGGGACATAGGCGCTCCGTTCATCTCATCAGGCGAAATGCTCTTTGATGCGGCGGGCCAGTTCCCGGCTGATGCCGGGCACGGCCGCCAGTTCCTCCTCCGAGGCGGCGCGGATGGCCTCCAGGGAGCCGAACTGCCGCAGGAGGCGCTTGCGCCGCTCCGGGCCGATGCCGGGGACCTCGTCCAGGAGGGAGGTCAGGGTGCGGCGGGTGCGCAACGTGCGGTGGTAGGTAAGGGCGAAGCGGTGGGCCTCGTCCCGCACCCGCTGGACCAGGAAGAGGGCCTGGGAGCCCTCCGGCAGGCGCACCGGCTCCGGCCGCCCGGGGAGGAAGAGTTCCTCCCGCTCCTTGGCCAGGGCCACGGCGTGCACCCGCTCCTGCAGGCCGAACTCCTCCAGGACCTGCAGGGCCACCCCCAGTTGGCCCTTGCCGCCGTCCACCAGCACCAGGTCCGGCAGGACCTGCCACTCTTCCTCGCCCCGGCTGCCGGGCTGCAGGGCCTCTTGCTCCCCCGCCTCCACCGCCCGGCGGAAGCGCCGCTGGAGGACCTCCCGCATCATGGCGTAGTCGTCGGCCCTCTCCACGGTGCGGATGCGGAAGTGCCGGTAGGCGCTCTTGCGGGGCTTCCCCTGGACGAAGACGACCATGCTCCCCGTGGCCATGGTCCCCTGGATGTTGGAGATGTCGTAGGCTTC
>DAOTYM010000531.1:0-9564 GCA_034434775.1 Anaerolineae bacterium
GAACTGGGCTACGCCTTCCCCACGGGTTCACCTTGCCGCCGGGGGGTGAAGTGGCGCTGCACACCGGCCCCGGGGAAGATACGGAGACCGACCTCTTCTGGGGGCTGGAGGCCCCCCTGTGGGGAGAGCCTGGCCTCCAAGTGGTCCTGGAGGATGCCGAGGGGCACGTGGTGGCCCGCTACCCTCCCTGAGCCACGTGCGCCAGGTGGCAGGTATCGTTGATCAGGTCCACGTAGGGCACGCCATCCCGGTAGTGGAACACGTTGATGCAGCAAGTCTCCTGGCCCACGCGCCAGAAGGCCTCCAGGCCGATGCCCAGGATGGTGCAGAGGATGACCCGGTTCACCACCTGGTGCCCCACCAGGAGGACCATCTGGTCCGGGTGCCTGGAGCGGACCTCGTCCAGGGCAGCCATGGCTCGGGCCTGGACCGCGGCCAGAGATTCCCCTCCGGGGATGGTCACCGTGTGGGGAGCCTCCATCCACTGGCGGAACAGGTCCGGTTCCTCCCGCGCCACCTCCTCCACCGAGCGGCCAGCCCACCTGCCGTAGTGGATGTCCAGGAGGCCGGGCAGGGGCCGGGCGATGCGGCCCACGGCCTGGGCGATGATCTCGGCGGTGTTGTAGGCCCGGCGCAGGGGGCTCCCGTAGACGGCGGCGATGGGCCAGGTCCGCACCCGCTCTGCAGTGGCCCGGGCCTGGGCCAGCCCCAGGTCGTTCAGGGGCACGTCTTCCTGGCCACGGAAATGCTCCCCGCCCGCGGAGCCCAGGTTCCAGGCCGTCTGCCCGTGGCGGACCAACACGATGCGCGTCATCCTTGTGCCTCCTCCCAGGGCGCGGAAGCGCCCAGGTGACAGGTGTCGTTGAGGGCCAGCAGGTGGAACTCGCCATCCTTGTAGGCCAGGCGGTTGAGGCAGGCGGTGGCCTGCCCCAGACGCCAGTAGTGCGCGGTGCTCAGGCCCAGGGCAGCGCAAAGGAGGGGGCGGGTGACCACCTGGTGCGTCACCACGACGATGCGCTGGTCGGGGTGGCGGGGCAGGATCTCCATGAGGGCACGGAAGGCCCGGTCCCGCACCTGATCCAGGCTCTCGCCCCCGGGGAACTGGAGGCGATCGGGGTGGCGGCGCCACAGGTCAAAGAGGTCGGGGTGCTGGCGGGCGACCTCCGACACCAGCATCCCCTCCCAATCCCCGTAGTCAGCGCTGGTGAAGGCCGGGACCGGCTCCACGGGGAGCGCGTGGGGCCGGGCGATGATCTCGGCGGTGTGCAGGGCACGGCGCAGGGGGCTGCTGTAGACGGCGGCAATGGGCTCGGAGGCCAGCCGACGGGCCAGGGCCTCGGCCTGGGCCACCCCAGCTTCGTTCAGGGGGATGTCGGCCAGGCCCCGAAAGCGGGGCTCTACGTTCCAATCCGTCTGGCCGTGGCGGATGAGGATGACCTGCGTGGCCATGGCTCTCTCACCTTTCAGGATGGAAGGCGGCCCCAGGACCGCAGTGCCCGGAGCCGCGGGCGATTGTACCGCAGGCAGGGGGGCGTGTCAAACGGTAGGCGTGGCGGGCCAACGCACCGCGACCAAGAGGGGCAATGCATCCGCCGCCCCGGGCCACCAGCGGAGGGAACCGGCGCGGGCGCAAGCCGTTCGTTTGGCTGACAGCCCGCAGGCCTTGCACGTCAGGGAGCAGGCTTCCGGGCCACCAAAAAGTGAGAGAGGCCCAGCGCCCGCAGCGGGGTGCGTTCCAGAAGCCGGGCAGCGCGCCGCAGCATCCGCCCGAGGACGGGCCGCGTGGCCTCCAGGCGGTCAAAGCCGGGGAAGATCTGCGTGTGGTAGCACACGTCCAGGCCGGCCGCGGCTACCAGCGCAGCCAGTTGGCGCCGGCCGTAGGCCCGCACGTGGGGCGCCAGCCGGTTGCGCAGGGGGGCCGGCAGCCAGTTCACCAGGGGCACGTTGCCGAAGTGGTACCGCCCCCGCCAGACCACCCCGTGGGTCTCAAAGGGAAAGCCGCGGTTGGGGACGAAAAGGACCAGCGCGCCCCCGGGCCGGAGCACCCGGGCCGCCTCCCGCAGCGCCTGGAGGTCGTCCTCCACATGCTCCAGCACCTCGTGGCTGAAGACCACGTCAAAGGAAGCATCCCCAAAAGGGAGCCGCTCCACCGAGGCCACGGCAAAGCAGGGCCCTGAGCCTTCCCGCAGGGCCTCGGCCACCCGATCCTCTTCCACGTCCACCCCCAGGGCCCAGGCCCCGGCCTCCTGGAAGGCGCGCGTGTAGGCCCCGACCCCGCACCCGGCGTCCAGCACGCGCCGCCCCTGAAGGTCCACGTGCGCCTGCACCAGGCGCAGCCGGTAGACCTGCCCCGCCCGCCACCAGGAACTGGGCAATCCCCGGGTGAGGGCCTTGTGGAGAAGTTCGGCCCGGGGGCCGCCAGCGCTCACGCGAAGACCTCCAGAGGGATGGGCGTGAAGACCAGGACGAAGAGGACCATCATCGCCGCAGCCAGGCCTTTCTCCCAGGGCTTCAGCGGGGTCACGTCGTCCAGGGGGACAGCCCGGCGCCGGCCGAAGAAGAAGACCAAAAGGGCCCACAGGAACCACCCCTGCCAGAGGAGCCCCATGAGGGCCAACGCTCCCGTGAGGGCCATGGTCAGGGTCCGGGCGCGGTCGCCCAGGGCCGCGGCGACGATGTGCCCCCCGTCCAACTGCCCGGCTGGGATCAGGTTGAGGCCGGTCACCAGAAGCCCAGCCCACCCGGCGAAGGCCACCGGGTGCAGGAAGACGTCCCACCCGCCAGAGGGGAGGAAGCGCCCGAACAGGAGGACCTTGATGAGGGCGTAGAGGATGGAGTTCCCCTCCATCATGAAGGGCTGCCCCACCGGGAGGGGCTCCACGGTGGAGAGGCTCAGGCCCAGGAGGAGGACGGGGATGGCCACCACAAGCCCGCCCAGCGGCCCGGCCATCCCGATGAGGAGCGCGGCCCGGCGGTTGGGCGGAGGCGTGCGCATGTTGATGAAGGCCCCCATCGTGCCGAAAGGCCCGACGGGCAAGGGGATGAAGTAGGGCAGGCTGACCGAAACCCCCAGACGGCGAGACACGAAGTAATGGCTCAGTTCGTGGGCCCCCAGGATGGCCATCAGGGAGAGGGCGAAGGGCCATCCGATCAGGGGGTTGCGGAAGATCTCCCCTTCGCTGGAGGCGGTCATCGTCGCCCCCACCCAGAGGGTGGAGAGGATCGTGGCCACCAGCAGGAGGAGGTTCAGCCAGGGCCGGCTCTGGCCGGAGGCCAGGACCCCCGGCACCACGACGATGACAGGCTCCTTTCCCTCCCAACGGAAGAGGAGGGTGTAGCCCCTGGCTCGGAAGCGCGAGGCCAGCAGCCGGTACGCCTGTTCCGTGGAGGTCAGGAACTGCCCTCGCAGCCGGAGGGCACCGGGCGGCTGGGGCAGGGCGGTCACATCCGACACGGCGAAGACATCGCCCACGAGGCGCGCGAACTCCCAGAACAACGGTGGCGCGCCCTCGGGCTGGCTCCCGTAGAAGGCGTCAAAACCCGACATATCCCTCCACCACCCACAATGCAAACCGTTTGCTCAGAGGTCAACGGATCCAGTACGAGATGTGGTAGGCGACCCCTCTGGCCTTGTTGGCCGTGATGCGGTACTCTCCCTCGCCGAAGGCATCGGTCACCATGGTGCCAGTGCCGCTTACCTCCTCCCCACCTCGGGCTTCCAAGGTGAGGGTCACCTGGTCGTCCTCGCCCAGGAACTCCAGGGTGACAGAGCCTTCCTGGACCTGAAGCGTGACCTCCACCTCTACCACTGCGTCGGAGTAGCCGAATTCAATGTCCCGAGTGCCCGTGCCGTTGGCTGAGCCTATGCGGACGTCCACCTCGCCGCCCACGTTGCCCAGATGCTCTCCCTGGGATTGGGTGGTCCGCTCCCCAGTGAGCGTCAAGGCCCCTTCGCACCCCGCCACGGCCAAGGCCAAGAGCACGACCACGGCGACGGCGCACAACCTCAGGGCCATCGCTGCCCCCCAACCCTCCCCCGACCATTCCCTTCACTCATGTGGTTGTCTTCCTTTCTCGTATCCTACACCATATCGCGCAGGGAAAGGCCCCGCGCTCTCGCCCGCTGCATCATCCACTCCATGCGGTCCCGGGGCGGTTGGGGGACCTCCTCGGCCGGGCGCGGCTCCAGGCGCAGGGCTCCGGTGGAGCAGGCAAGGACGCACTGGCCACACCCCAGGCAGCGCATGGAATCCACCCGGCACACGTCATCCGCCAGCGCGAGGGCGCCGAACTGGCACCGCTCCACGCACTCGCCACAGCCCGTGCACAGCGATGGGTCCACCTGGCTGCGGAAGGGCGAGCGGGCCACCGCGTTCAGGATGCCGAACTCGCGGATGCCCCGGAGGAGCCCGCAACTGCAGGTGCAGCAGTTGCAGATGTAGCCGTGCCGCCCCTGCACATTGTTGACGGTGTGGACCAGGCCCGCGTCCCGGGCCGCGGCCAGGACCGCGTAGGCCTCCTCCCGCGTGATAGGGCGGACCCCCTCCTCCTCGGCGTGGTCAAAGGCGTGCTCGTAGGGGGAGAAGACCAGGCAGTTCTCCACCGGGTGGTCGCAGGGGTGTCCGGCCAGGCGCCGCTGGACACGGCAGATGCAGTCCCGCACGCCGAAGGACCGGGCCTCCGCCAGGATGCCCTGGACCTGCTGATACGGCGCGATTTCTATCCCCGTGGGCACGGCCTCTTGGACGGGGATGACCCGGTGGAAGGCAGGCTCCACCCGCAGGGCTTCCTGGGTGTAGGCTTCCTGGAAGTACTGCTCCACCAGCCGGGCCAGGTCCGCGTCCATCCTGGGCAACTGGGCCTCGTAGATGCCCACCACCCAGGGGAGGAGGCCGAACTGGAGTTCCCCCTCCTTGTGCCGGGCCAGGATGAGGCCGCGCCGGGCCATGTTCTTCAGATGTTGCAGGGCCTCTTCCGCCCCCACGCCGGCGCGCTCGGCGATCTCCGTCGCCGGCTCGGGCCGGAGGCGCATCACTGCCGCCAGCGCGGCCTCCTCCGGCCGGAAGAGGCGCGCCAGGATCTCTAGTTCCACGCCGCTTGCGGTGCGGGGGAAGCCGTTGGGGATGGCGTCCAGGCGGTTGGCCAGGCGCTCGTAGAGGGCGCGTTCCATCTCGTGCATCTCGTTGCCTCCTTTGGCAGGCTGGGGACCTGCGGTCGCCCAGGTGGCCCGGCCCGCAGGCCAGGCAGGCCGCTTGCCGGCGAGGGGCATTATACACCACCGGAGCACGGGGTGCAATCGGGGACGCGGCGTGCTCAGGGGATGAGGGTTCCAGCGGGAAAGCCGAAGGGCCGGCACTCCGTTCCCCAACGCCGGATTGCCGGCTCTCTATCCCCATGTTATAATCCCAGCCGCCATCGCCGATCCCAACTTGCAGGGAAACGCCATGCCCGAACACGCCTTTGCCCGTTGCCCCATGGCCCGGGCGGTGCGCGAAGCCTATGCCCGTGGCGAAGACGACGAGGCCCTGGAGCCCCTGGTCCTGGTGGACGGAGAGGGCCAGCCCATCGGCCGCGTCCAGGAGGGGGACTACGTCATCTTCTACGACCTGCGGGGCGAGCGGGAGGTTGAACTGACCCAGGCCTTCACCGCTCCAGCCTTTGACCGCTTCTCCCGGCCCATCCGGGCCCGCTTCGCCACCCTGGTAGAGTACGACCCGGACCTGGACGTCCGAGTGGCCTTCCCACCCCTCCAGGACATCCGGGACACCCTGTGCGAGGTCGTCAGCCGCCACGGCCTGCGCCAAGTGAAAGTGGTGGAGTCAGAGAAGGCCGTCCACGTGGGCTACTTCCTCAACGGCAAGCGGAAGGACCCCTTCCCAGGCGAGGAACGGGTCATCGTGCCCTCACCCCACGGGGCGGACTACACCCAGGTCCCCGAGATGAACGCCCGCGGCGTGGCCGAGGCGGCCATCCAAGCCCTGGGGGACCCCACGGTGCGCCTGGTCATCGTCAACTTCGCCAACGTGGACGTGGTGGGCCACAGCGAAGATGCAGAGGCCATCCAGCGGGCGGTGGCGGAGGTGGACCGGCGCCTGGGAGAGGTGGTGGCCGTGGCCCAGGCCCAGGGCGTGGTCCCCCTGGTAACGGCGGACCACGGCACGGTGGAACGCTGGCTCTACCCGGACGGCGTGGTGGACACCGGGCACACGGCGAGCCCCGTCCCCTTCGTGGTGGCCAGCCCCTCTCTAGCCCACATCTCCCTGCGGGAAGGCGGCACCCTGGCCGACGTGGCCCCGACGGTCCTGCACCTCCTGGGGCTCCCCCAGCCGGAGGCCATGACCGGCCGAAGCCTCTCCCTGGGGCCCTTGCCGGGGACCTTTCCTCGCGTCCTCCTGGTCATCCTGGACGGCTGGGGGGTGAACGACGAGACCTTTGGCAACCTCATCGCCGCCGCGGAGACCCCGGTGATGGACCGCCTCCTGGGGACGTTCCCCCACACGCGCCTTGCCGCCTCGGGAGAGGCGGTGGGGCTGGCGCCGGGCACGGTGGGCAACTCGGAGGTGGGGCACCTGCACCTCGGGGCTGGGCGCCTCATCCCCTCCGACCGGCAGCGGGTGGACGCGGCCATCGCCGATGGTTCCTTCTTCCGCAACGAGGCCTTCCTGTGGGCCATGGAGGGGGCCAAGAGGGAGGGACGCCGGCTGCACCTTTTGGGCATCGTCTCTTTCTACAGTTCCCACGGCTCGGTGGACCACCTCCTGGCCCTCCTGCACGTGGCCAAGGCGCAGGGCGTCCCGGAGGTCTACATCCACGGGATGCTGGGGCGCCGGGGCGAGCGGCCGGAGAGCGGCGCGGCCTACATCCAGAAGATTGAAAAGGAAGCCGAGCGGCTGGGCGTGGGCACGGTGGTTTCCGTCATCGGGCGCTTCTGGGCCCTGGACCGGGAGGGGAACTGGGACCGGATTGAGCGTGCTTACCGCTGGCTTACGGAGGGGCATGGCCGCCCCGTCCACAGGTGGTGAAGGAAAGGATGATCACAGAGGACACGAAAGGAGAAAGAGGAAAATCTCTGTGTGCCCTCTGTGTCCTCCGTGGTTTGACCTGATCTGCACGACCAGGACGCGCGAGGAGGCGCGAAAGGAGGATGACCATGGCCGACAAGTTTGACTTTATCCGCGAGGAGATGGCCCGTCTGCAGCAAGAGGGGCTCTTCATCCACATCCGGGTGATGGGGTCGCCAGCCGACGCCTGGATGATCGTGGACGGGCGACGGGTGCTGAACTTCTGCACCAACAACTACCTGGGGCTGGCCAACCACCCGAAGTTGCGGGAGGCGGCCAAGGCGGCCATAGACAGGTGGGGCGTGGGGCCGGCGGCGGTGCGCACCATCGCCGGGACCCAGGAACTGCACGTGGAACTGGAGCGGCGCCTCGCCCAGTTCAAGAAGGTGGAAGATGCCCTCTACGTCCAGTCCGGCTTCTGCGCCAACCAGGCCGCCATCCCCGCGCTGGTGGGCAAGGGGGACGTCATCTTCTCCGACCGCCTGAACCACGCTAGCATCATTGATGGCTGCCGCCTCTCGGGAGCCGAGATCGTGGTCTACGAGCACTGCGACCCGGAGGATGCGGAGCGGAAGATCCGGGAGCACCTCCCCCACTACCGCCGCGGCCTTCTGGTCACCGACGGCGTCTTCTCCATGGACGGGGACATCGCCCCCCTGGACAAACTCTACGAGGTGGCCGAGCGGTACGGCGTGCTGACCATGGTGGACGATGCCCACGGCGAGGGAGTCCTGGGCGAGGGCGGCCGGGGCATTGTGGACCACTTCGGCCTGCACGGCCGCTTTGACGTGGAGATCGGCACCCTCTCCAAGGCCTTCGGCGTGGTGGGCGGGGTCATCGCCGGCAAGAAGGTTGTGGTGGACTACATCCGCCAGAAGGCGCGGCCCTTCCTCTTCTCCAGCGCGGTCACCCCAGCCGACACCGCCGCCTGCTTGGCCGCGGTGGACCTCCTGGAGCAGTCCACCGAACTGGTGGACCGCCTGTGGGAGAACACTCGCTACTTCAAGCAGGGGATGCGGGAACTGGGCTTTGACATCGGCCAGAGCCAGACGCCCATCGTGCCGGTCATGCTGGGCGAGGCCAAACTGGCCAAGGAGTTCTCCAACCGGCTGTTTGAGGAAGGCGTCTTCGCCATGGGCATCGGCTACCCCACCGTGCCCAAGGGGAAGGCCCGCATCCGGGTGATGAACACCGCCGCCCACACCCGGGAGGACCTGGACAAAGGCCTGGCCGCCTTTGAGAAGGTGGGACGAACCCTGGGCGTGATCTAGCGCAGGCGACGGGGGGATGAGGTCCGCAGGGGCAAGACCGGCCTGGGCCGTGTTGGCCCAGGCCAGCCTTTCCCCAGGAGTTCCTCTGAGAATTCCCCTGTCCATGGGCCAGCCTTGCGCCTCGGCAACCGTTTGACAGTCCCCCCGCCCTTTGTTATAATCGGCTCAGACCGAACCATGGCGACCCGGCCACGGACCAGCGCCGAGGAGGAAAGGCTCCATGCTCAACCGCATGCTCAAATCGCCCAAAGCCCTCGTCTTCCTACAGTTCGTCCCTGTGCTCCTCATCCCGCCTTCCATCTTCAGGCAGGTGGCCGTCCTGGCCGTCGCGGAACTCCTCTTCCTCATCGCCGTCGTCATCGGCGTGTACCAGGGCAGGGCCTGGAGCCAGACCCTGAGCATCTTCGTCATGGGGTTCAACTTCATCACCAAACTGATGCTCATCTTCCCCCACCTGGTTTCCGAAAGCGGCCAAGTGGACGTCCTCTTCGGCGTCATCATGGTGACCTCCATCGCCCTCTCGGGCGCTTTGCTCTACTACATGGATACCCCCGAGGTCGCCGTGCGCATCGCCGGCAGAAGGTGACCTGGACCAGGAGGCCCCGCAAGCCCCGCCCAGCCCCTTCGGGCGGGGCTTGTTCGCGCCAGAGGGACAGCCGAGGACGTCCAGACCCCGGACCAGCGATTGCCCCCTTGCCCAACATGGGGTATAATACCCCATCCAGCGAAGAGGCTTGAGCCTTGCGGACTCCCGCGGAGGAAATGGTGGCCGAAACGCGCGCGCTCATCACCGGCATAAACGGATTTGTGGGGAGCCACCTGGCCGAATACCTTCTGGCCCATACCGATTGGCGTGTCTTCGGCACCGTCTACGGCCGACTGGACAACATCGCCGACATCCGCGACCACCTGACCCTGTTCCCGGCCGAACTTTCCCGCGAGCAGGTGGTGGACTACATCCTGGAAGAGACCAAGCCCCACTACGTCTTCCACCTGGCTGCCCAGCCCATCCCCTCCGCCTCCCGCGCGGACCCCTGGTTCACCCTGGAGAACAACATCCGCCTCCAACTGAACATCCTGGAGGGCATCGTCCGCCTGGGACTTGCGCCCAGGGTCCTGGTGGTGGGGTCCAGCGAGGAGTACGGCGCGGTGCAACCCTCCGACCTCCCCGTGGACGAGGAGACGCCCCTGCGCCCCCTCAACGCCTACGGGCTCAGCAAGATCGCCCAGGA
>DAOTYM010000532.1:0-8679 GCA_034434775.1 Anaerolineae bacterium
GCTGCTGGCCACGGTGGATGCCTGGGGGCCGCTGGGGGTGTGCTGGTCCATCCTCACGGCGGAGGGAACCTTCCTGGTGCTGGGGCTGGGGGCCTCGGCCAGGTACCTCCCCTGGCCGAGGCTCGCCTGGCCGCTGGCCAAGGTGGGCCTCGCGGCCCTCCTGATGGCCCTGGTCTTCGTCCTGGGGCGCGGGGTCCACTTCCTGGTCACCACGCCTGCGGCGCTTGTGGCCTTCGGCGTGGCCCTCCTCGGGCTGCGGGCCCTGGATGCCGAAGAGATGGAGGCGTTCCTGGAGATGCTCCCTGGCCCAGCGCGGCGGCTGCTCGTCGCCTGGCTGCCAGGGCACGAACGATGACACCCATTCATGGGGATCGGAGGGACCGGACGTGAGAAACCTGCTCATCACCGGAGGCGCGGGCTTCATCGGCTCCAACTTCACCCGCTACATCCTGGAGAAGTACCCGGACTACCGCGTGGTGGTCTACGACAAACTGACCTACGCTGGGAACCTGGACAACCTGCGGGACCTGGAGGGGAACCCCCGCTACACCTTCGTCTGGGGGGACATCTGCGACGCGGAGGCGGTGGACCGGGTCATGCGCGCCCACAAGATTGACGCCATCGTGAACTTCGCCGCCGAGACCCACGTGGACCGCTCCATCATGGAGGCTGACGCCTTCATCAAGACGGATGTCTACGGGACCTATGTCCTCCTGGAGGCGGCGCGCCGCTACGGGGGCGTGCGCTACCACCAGGTCAGCACCGACGAGGTCTACGGCGAGGTGCTGGAGGGGCGCTCCAAGGAGGACGACCCCCTGCGGCCCCGCAGCCCCTACGCCGCGAGCAAGGCCGGCGCCGAGCACCTGGTGGCAGCCTACCACGTCACCTACGGCATCCCCACCACCGTGACCCGCGGCTCCAACAACATCGGCCCCTACCAGTACCCGGAGAAGGTGGTCCCCCTCTTCATCACCAACGCCATTGACAACCTGGAACTCCCCCTCTACGGCGATGGCCTCCAGATGCGGGATTACCAGTACGTCCTGGACCACTGCGAGGGGATAGACCTGGTGCTCCACCGGGGCGTCCCGGGCGAGGTCTACAACTTGGGGAGCGGGGTGGAGACCCGCAACATAGACATGGCACGCCTGATCCTGCGCTTCTTGGGCAAGCCGGAATCCCTCATCCGCCACGTGACGGACCGCCCCGGCCACGACCGCCGCTACGCGCTGGACTGCTCCAAGATCATGGCCCTGGGCTGGCGGCCCCGCCACACCTTTGAAGAGGCGTTGGAGAAGACGGTCCGCTGGTACGTGGACAACGAGTGGTGGTGGCGCAAGATCAAGAGCGGCGAGTACCTGGAGTACTACCGCAAGTGGTACATAGAGCGGGAGAAGCAGGCCAGAGGGTAGCCATCGGCCGTTGGCAGCCTGCGGCCTGGTAGGGGCGGTCCACGGATCGCCCCTTCCGGCTGCAGCAAGTCCAAATCCTGCACACTGGAGCAGCAGGAGTGGTCGCCAGCGAACGGGTGAAGGCGGGCCAGGTCAGGAGTGGCCCCAGGCCGCTGGACCCAAGCCGGGACCTGGGGCAGGTCGCAGACCTGATTGAGGCCGCCTTCGGGGACGACATGGACGAAGAGGGCCGGCGCGTCCTCCAGGAGATGCGGGCCATGAGCTCCATTGGCCTCGTCCTGGGGGCGCTCATCTACGTCAGCGGCGAGTTGCGGGAGTCCTTCGGCGGCTACGTCTGGGAGGAGGACGGCCGCGTCGTGGGCAACGTGACCCTCAACCCCGTGACCTCCAGCGGCGAACGCTGGCAGATCAGCAACGTGGCGGTGGACGCTCCCTACCGCCGACGGGGGATCGCCCGCCGGCTCATGGCCCTGGCCCTCACCGATGCCCGCCGCCAGGGGGGCATGTGGGCGCTCCTCCAGGTTCGGCACGACAACGAGGCTGCCCTGGCCCTCTACCGCAGCCTGGGGTTTGAGGCCCTGGGCGGGGAGACCTTCATGGCCTGGCAGGGCGCGCTCCCCTTCCCCCTGGCCTGGCAGGAATCGGGACCCACCCTGCCCTCGGACCTCGTCCTGCGGCCCATCCGGCCCGAGGAATGGCCGGCCGAACTGGACCTGGCCCGCGCTGCGATGCCGCCCCTCATGCAGTGGGAGCGGCCCTTGCGCCCTCACCAGTTCCAGCGTTCTCCCCTGCCCGCCTGGTGGACGGCCCTGGCGCGCTGGTTCAGCGGCCAGGAGACGCACGTCCTGGGGGTGTTCCGCGGGAAGGCGCTCCTGGCCCGGCTGCACCTGCGGGTGGACCGGAGGGCGGGACGGGCCGCCCTGGAGGTCCTGGTGGCCCCCGAGGCGCGGGGCCAACTGGAACGCCCCCTGCTGCGGGAGGGGGTGGCCCTCTTGCCCAGGGCAGGCCACCTCCGCCTGGAGGCCCAGTTCCCTATGGAGCAGGCTGCCGTGCGGGAGGCGCTGGAGGACCTGGGCTTCCAGCACCTGCGCACCCTGGTCCACATGCGGCTGGACCTGACCCGGCGGCCCCCAGTGTGGGAGGGGAGGTGAGGCGTGGCAGGGCCGGACCCGGCGGCGGAGGGCGCGCTCAAGAGACCCCAGCCCAACTTCTTCACCGTGCTGGCGCGGCGAGACTTCCGCCTCCTGTGGGTGGGGCAGTTGGTCTCGCAGATCGGCGATGCCTTCTACTGGCTGGCCCTCCTCATCACCGTCAACGACCTCACCGGCTCCACCAAGGCCATGGGCGTCACCTCCGTCATCGTGACCCTGCCCATCCTCTTCATCGGCCCGGTGGCCGGCGTCTTCGTGGACCGGTGGGACCGCCGGCGCACCATGATCGTCTCCGACCTCCTGCGGGCGGTGCTGGTCCTCTTCTGCATCCTGGTGCGGGAGGCCCACGAGATCTGGATCTACTGGGTGGTGGGGTTCGCGGTGTCGGCGGTGGGGGCCTTCGCCCTCCCGGCGAGGAACGCCGTCATCCCCCTTCTGGTGGAGGAGGACGAACTCCTCCCGGCCAACGCCCTCTCCCAGACGACCCAGACCCTCGCCCTCATCGTGGGTTCGGCCTCGGCGGGGTTTGTCATCGGGGCCCTGGGCGCGCGGGTGGCCTTCGTGGCCGACAGCCTTTCCTTTCTGCTCTCGGCCCTGACCCTGTGGGCCCTCCGGGTGCCGCCGGTGCGGGAAGCGGTGGCCCAGGGCCTGCAGGCTGTGGGCCGCCAGTTCCAGGAAGGGATCGCCTTCATCGCCCAGAGCCCTACGGTCCTCGCCCTCCTGGCTGTGGGCACCGTCTTCTCCCTGGCCATAGGGGCGGTGAACGTGCTGTGGATCCCCTTCCTGGACCGCTACTTCGGCGTCGGCCCCGAGGGGATCGGCATCGTGGACGCGAGCCAGGGGATCGGGATGCTCCTGGGCGGCTCGGTGGTGGGGAACCTGGCCAGCCACTTCCCCCACAGCGGCCTGGTCAGCGGAGGGCTCCTCATCCTGGGGGCGGTCACCGTGGCCTTGGCCCTCTCGCCCACCTTCGCCTACATCCTGGTCCTGAACGGCGTCTACGGCCTGGCCCTGACCCCCATGCTCTCGGGCCTGTACACCCTTCTCCAGAGGGCGGTCCCCAACGTGAAGTTGGGCCGGGTGAACGCCGTGCTGGGGGCCCTGATGCGCCTGGCCAACGTCCTTTCCATGGCTGGGGCGGGGTGGCTCGGCGAGGTGGTGAGCATCCGGACCATCTACATCGTCTGCGGCGGCCTGACGCTCCTATCCGGAGCGCTGGGGGTGCGCATCCTCCGGGAGCCGGCCCCTGTACTCGGAGGTGAGGGAGGGCAAGGCCCCCGAAGCAGCGCGCCGGGGGCGTAGCCCCCGGCCTCCGTGCCTCGCGGCTGGAGGTCCGGGGCCGGCATGGGGCTTGCTCCAGGAGGAAGGGCAAGCCAGAACGGGCGTGAGCCTTCCAAGAGGAGGGGCGGATGAGACAAGGCCAGGACGGAGTGGATTGGGGGGCGCTCAAGGCGCACCTCCCGGACATCGTGGCGGAGATGGAGCGGCACGTGCCCTACGCCTCCATCTTGGTGACCTCGTCGGAGGGGCTCACCCTCCGCATCAACCACCGCGAGCGGCAGGTGGAGCCGGCCGACCCGCGCCAGGGCGCCGTCCTCACGGCCTGGTGCGGCGACCACATGGAGGAATGGGCAACCACCGCCCTGGACCCGGACCGCCTCTGGCGGGAGGCCCGGGAGTTTCTGCGGTCGGTGCGCGTCGCCCCCGGCGGCCTGCAGGTGGACCCCGGCGAGCCCCTGGTGGCGGAGTTCGCCACCCCGGTCCAGATAGACCCCCGGACCGTGCCCCTGCGGGACAAGTTCGCCCAGTGCCAGGAAGAGCACGCGCGGTTGGCGGCGCTGGACCGGCGCGTCCTCAACGCCGAGGTGCGCCTCCTGGAGTCCCGGGAACGGAAACTCTTCGCCAACCGCTACCGCCTCCTCAGCCAGGAGATCTCTCGCATCCGCTACTTCCTCCTGCTGGTGGTCCACGAAGGCGGCGAGACCGCCTACCACTGGCACACGCGCGACGGCACCGGCGGCCTGGAGATCGCCCGCGTCTCGGAGGAGAAGGTCGCGGAGTTGCGGGACGTGGCGGTGGCCCTCCTGCGGGCCGAACGGGTGGAGCCTGGCTACTACGACTGCGTCGCCAGCCCCTCCGTGGCTGGCACCATCGCCCACGAAGCCTTCGGCCACGGTGTGGAGATGGACATGTTCCTCAAGGGGCGGGCCCGGGCCGCCCAGTACGTGGGGAAGCAGGTGGCCTCGCCTTTGGTGAGCATCCTGGATGACCCCACGGTGGAAGGGGCCTATGGCTCTTACTTCGTGGACGACGAGGGCCACCTGGCCCAGCCCACCTACATCATCCGGCAAGGCATCTTTGAACGGGGCCTCACCGACCTCTACAGCGCCACCCACCTGGGCGTCGTCCGTACCGCCAACGGCCGCCGCGAGGCCTTCACCCACAAGGTCTACCCTCGCATGTCCAACACCTACTTCGCCCGGGGGGAGACCCCAGTGGAGGCCATCATCCAGTCGGTGGACCGAGGGATTTACTTGGACCACCTCTCCAGTGGCATGGAAGACCCCAAGAACTGGGGCCTCCAGGTGACGGCCCACCTGGGCCGCGAGATCGTCGGGGGGAAGTTCACCGGCCGCCTCTTCTCCCCAGTGGGCATCACTGGCTACGTCCCAGACGTCCTCCAGAGCATCAGCATGGTGGGGGACGATTTCGCCCTCTCCGGGGGCTGGTGCGGCAAGGGGCACAAGGAGTGGGTGCCCGTCTCCGACGGCGGGCCTCACTTCCGCTTCCGGGCCCGGTTGGGCTGATCCCGAGCGAGGAGAGCACCATGGAACGCGTGCATCAGCAGGCCATCGCCCTCGTCCAGGGGCACCGCGACGTCCAGGACTGGTCCGTGCGCACGGTGCGGCGCCGGTCCTTTGAACTGTACCTGGTGCGGGACGCAGTGGAGAGCCGGCGTACGGTGGAGACGGTGCGGGCCATCGCGGAGGTGCACCGCGACCTGCGCGGGCCTGGGGGCGAGCCCCAGCGGGGGTTCTCCTCCCTCACCCTCCTCCCAGAAGACGGCCTCTCCGCGGCCGGGGCCAAACTGGACCAGGCCCTCTTCGCCGCGGAACTGGCTGCCAATCCCCCTTACACCCTGCCCGGCCCGGCCCCGTACCCTGAGGTGGAGGTCTGGGATCCAGCCCTCACGGAGCACCCCCAGGAGGTGCTGGAGGACCTGGCCGGCCAGATGCTCGCGCAACTGGCCCGGGAGCCGCACGCCGGGCCCAGCAGCGCGGAGTTCTCCATCCACCTGACGGAGACCCACCTCACCAACAGCCAGGGCGTGGAGGCGCGGGCACAGGACGCCGAACTCTTCGCGGAACTGGTCATCCTCTCCGCCGGGGGAGGCGACGAGTCGGAGTTCTACGCCGCGCTGCGCCGGCGCGCCCTGAAGGACCTGGACCTCCCGGCCGAGGTGGCCCGGTTCGCCGCCCTGGCGCGGGACAGCCTGGGCGCAAAGCCGCCCCCCACCCGCCGGGGGCCCGTGGTGGTGAGCGGCCAGGCCCTGGTGGACCTCCTCGCCTACCTGCGGCACGCCAGTTCCGGGGCCATGAAGTACCAGCACCTGACCCGCTGGGAACTGGGCCAGCCCGTCTACGGGAGCCACCCCCTCCAGGGCGACCCCCTCACCCTGGTGGCGGATGCCACCCTGCCCTGGGGCGTGGGCACCGTGCCCTTTGACGAAGACGGCGTCCCAGGCCAGCGGACCCTCCTGGTGGAAGGCGGGATATGCCGCCAGTTCTGGGCCGACGACCGCTACGCCCAGTACTTGGGCCTCCCGGCCACCGGGGCTTTCGGCAACCTCTGCCTCCCGGCCGGGACGGTCCCCCTGGCCGACCTCCTGGGAGAGGGGCCGCTCTTCCACATCGTCTCCTTCGCTTCCATGGACCCGGATCCCATCACGGGCGAATTTGTCGGGGAAATCCGTTTGGGGTATGATGTGAGGGACGGGACAGCCCGCCCCTTCAAGGGCGGTGCCTTGAGCGGAGACATGGAAAGCGCCCTGGCCCAGGTCCGCTTCTCGCGGGAACTGGCTTTCCTGGGCCACTACCACGGTCCGGTGGCGGCGCGGTTCGGGGAACTGGCTGTCGGCGGGGATTGAGGCGGGCTTGTCCGCGAGGCTCGGGGACGCCGGGGAGACCCCAGGCGCAAAGCCCGAGGAGGAGGGAGGACATGAGGAACTTCCTGCTGCGGTGGATCATCAACGGCATCGCCCTTTACGTGGCAGCGCGCCTGGTGCCAGGCCTTGAGGCCCCCGAAAGCCTGGGCACCCTGGCCGTGGTCGCCCTGATCTTCGGCCTGGTGAACGCTTGCATCGGCCCCGTCCTGCGCTTCCTGACCTGCCCCCTCATCCTCCTGACCCTGGGTCTCTTCACCTTCGTCATCAACGCCGTCCTCCTGTGGCTCACGGGGTGGGTGGCAGAAGCGCTGAGGCTGCCCTTCCACGTGGAGGGGTTCGGCGCGGCCCTCCTGGGCGCGCTGGTGGTGAGCGCCGTCAGTTGGGTCCTGAGCGTGGCCCTGAAGGACGAAGGGGGCGAGAAGAAGTAGAGATGGACCTCCAGAACAGCACGGCTAGCCCTTTGGAGCCGGAGGGGGAGCCGGACCAGGCCCTGCCGACGCCCGTCGCCGGCCAGGTCACCTTCAACCCGGCTGACCAGCGCATCCTCATCGTGGACGACAGCGTGGCCACGCGCCGCCTCCTGCGCGCCATCCTCCGCAGCGCCGGGTACCAGGTGCTGGAAGCCAGCGACGCCGCGGAGGCCCAGGGGATCATCGCCCAGACCCCGCCGGACCTCATCCTCCTGGACATCATGATGCCAGGGATGAGCGGCTTTGAACTCTGCGAGCGGCTGAAGCAGGACCCAGGGACGGCGGGCATCCCCATCATCATGGTCACTGCCCTCTCAGAAGTGCGGGACCGCGTCCAGGGGCTGCGGTCCGGGGCGGACGACTTCCTGAGCAAGCCCTTTGACCGGCTGGAACTGGTGACCCGCATCCGCCTCCTCCTGGACAAGAAGACCCTCGCCGACCGGCTGCGGCAGGCGGCGCAGCAACTTTCCGAGGCCAACGCCCAACTGAAGGAACGGGTGCGCCTGATGTCCAACCTCCTCACGGTGGGGCACCAGTTGCGGGGCCAGTTGACCCCCGACGAGGTGCACGGTGCGATCCGCGAGGCCCTGGCCCGCGTGGCGGAGGTGGAGGCGTTCTCCATCTTCCAGCGGGCCCTGTGGACTCGGGGGTGGCGGCTTACGGTCTCCATGGGCCTGGAGGAGGGGGAGGCGCTCTCGGCAGCCACGCCCACGGAACTGGAGGGGATTCCGGAGGAGGTGCTGGCGGGCCGAAAGCCCTTCTTCCACCGGGACCGGGGGGAGCCTCCCCCCATGCTCCGGGTGCAGGCGCTGGAGAAGGGCCTGCCCATCCAGGCCGCCCTGCCCCTCATCGCCGACCAGCGCCCCATCGGTGTCCTGGTGGTGCACCGGTTCTCGCCCCAGGCCCTGGGCTTGGTGGACGAGGAACTCCTGGCCATGGCGGCCCGGGAGATCGCCGCCGCGCTCTACAACCTCAGCCTCTACAACCGCATGCGCAGTTACGCCGACGCCCTGCCGGGTGCGGAGTCAGCGCGGGCCAGGGAGCAATCCCTGGAGCACCGCCTCCAGCGGGTGAGCACGGTGGCCTTCTTCAGCGGCCAACTGCACTCCACGCTGGACTGGGACCGGGTGCACGAGTTGATCCGCCGCCTGAGCCTGGACTTCATCGGCGCAGAGCGGGTGTACATCTTCTACGAACACGAGCAGGAGCAGTCGGTCTACATGGGGACGGTGCGGGGCCTGGTCACGGGCACCCCGGCCCAGGTGGGGGCAGAGCGCCACGCCGCGCTCATCCGCCGGGTGATGCTCAGCGGCAAGCCCTTCCCCCGCAGCGTGGACCAAGTGAAGCCCCCCGAAGAAGGGGGCGCGGGGACGGTGGTGGGCATGCCCATGAACGTGGAAGGGCGCACGGTGGGCGTCATCGTGGTGGAGAGCCTGCTGCCGGAGGCGGGCGGCTGGACGGAGCAGACCTGGGACCTCCTC
>DAOTYM010000533.1:0-9122 GCA_034434775.1 Anaerolineae bacterium
CACGGAGAAGGTCCCGTCGGAGCGGTCGCTGGCCTCGTGGAAGCCGTCGCTGGCGCGCACCTCAATCAGGGCGTTCCTTGTCCCGGCCAGGGCCTCCAGGGGGTGCGCCACCTCGGTCCCGCGCACGCCAGTGGCTAGGGCATCCCAGCGCTCGCCGCCATCCGCGGAGTAGAACACGCTGAAGGTCAGGGCATCGCGGTCTGGGTCGCTGGCTTCCCAGGTCACGCGCAGTTCGCCCTCGCCCCCGAACCGCTCTCCGCCGTTGGGGCTCAGGACGCGCACCCGCGGCGCGCGTTCGCTGCGCCGGAGGGTGGCCAGCACCACATCCCCGCGGCGCAACTCCACACGCAGGGTTCCCCCGGGCAGCGGACAGGTGGCCGAGAAGAAGGCGATCGTGTGGGGGATGGTTTCCAGCGAATCCCTCAGGAAGGGCACGACCACGGGCCAGGTGAGGAGCGGTTCCTCTCCCTCGGCATAGAGGGCCAGGAAGTACGGCGTCGGCTCTTCTGGCGCCGAGGGCACAGGGCCGGTGGTGGGATAGAATTCGGCGATGGTGGCCTGGCCATCGGAGGTGACGCTGCCGTTGACCACCAGGAGTTCGCCCTCCTCCACGCTCTCCTGGGACGTGGCCGTGAGCCGGGCTTTCTGGCGCTTGGCGATGTCGCCGTACTCGTATCCCTCAAAGAAGGCCTCGTCCGGCCCTCCCTGGGTGGCGTACCACATAATGGTAGGGAGGTTGCTGCCGGGGAAGGCCTTCTGGTTGAGGATGTCGTACCCCACGGCCTCGCCCGATACGGTCTGGTGAACCGTGTGTTTGTTGGGCGAGGCGTTGGGCGAGGAGGGATCTACCTGATAGTTGGAGTGGCCGTACTCGTGCAGGACCGAATCGGTAGGGGGGACGATCTGCCCCCAGGGCTTGCCGGGGGCCAGTTCCACCCAACTGCTCGTTCCCCAGCCCTGGCCTGGCCCGTAGAACGCATTCATCGTGGGCCAGATCCAGAAGGCCGAGTGGATCGCGTCGTAGGCGGAGGTGGCATTGTACGCTTTCATGAGCCGCTGTGGGACGGCGTCCCTCATGATGGGGGCCATCTCCTCGCCCCTGGTGAGGAAGGCCGCCCTGGTCTCGCCGCTATCGTAGTGGTCGTTGTAGGGCGCTTTGTCCACGAAGGACCGGATGACCTCGCCGCGGCTCAGGTTGGCCAGGTTGGTGCTGCGGGTCTCCTGGCCAGTGGCCGGGTTCACATCAAAGAACTCGGCCACATAGTAGGGGAGTTCTGAGGCCTCAATGACGCCATCGTAGTCCACGTCCATCGGGACCTCAAACACGTTGTTCACCCATCCTCCGAGGTCGAGCCAGACCCCCGGCACGGTGGTCGTGAGCACCTGCCCTGCCGAGTTGTAGAGGAGGAGTCCGCCCTGGGCCATGGCCAGCAGGCGTGTTTCGTCGTAATCCAGCGTGAGGGTGCAGTTCTTGGCCGCGCTTGTGCCCGAATTGCTCATGTTGCTGCGTAGGACGACCACGTCGCCGCCGGTGGGAGTCCCGCTGAGGTCGGCATCCACCAGCACCGAACATTGGGTGCTCACCCCGAGACTGGGGGCCAGGGCCTCCGATGCCGGCCCACTTTCCGCCGGGGGAGTTGCCGGTTCGGGCTCCGCGCCCCCGGCTGTGGCGAGGGTGGAGAGAGGGCAGGTGGCCAGGTTGCCCGTGGTGATGATCATGGTATGCGTGGCATCCGGGCTTCCGGCCTGATCGGGGCTCTCCAGCGTAGTCACGTTGACGATGTTCGTGCCTGCAGCCACCGTGGGGGAAATGCGGCGGACGGTGTAGCGATACCCGCCATAGGCGTTCGCCGCCAGGGTGCCGATCTTCCAGGAAGTCTTGGTGCCGTCGTCGGTGGCGTCCTCCGGGTAGGAGGAGCCCGTGGCGTGCGTGCGGGCGATGGCCTGCCCGCTGAACTTGTCCTGGATATGGTCCCACAGGAAGCCGGTCTGCGGGCCAGAGTCGGTGTCCTTCTTGCAGTACCAGAGGAGAGAGGTCCCATCGCAGATCTGGGTGAGGGCCAGTTTCGCCTGAATGCCACCGTTCCCGCCCAAGTCGCTCCAGCCGTCGCGCACCGGGTAGGCCCGGGAGATGTTCTCCAACTGCGTGACCAGCGAGGTGAGCGAGTGGGTGATGACCGGGATGGGCAGGGGCAGCATGGCGAAGACGGTCAGGTCGTCGGTCTTCCAGAAAGCCTTGTCGCCCAGGGTGTAGGCCCCGATGAAGGTGTCGCCAGCGTAGAGGTCGGCCTGGAAGTGGTAATTGCCGGGCGAACTGAAGTACTTGCCGTCCACCCAGAAGTCCAGGCTGCCGCTCTGGGCGAGGTTCTTGGTCGTGTTCTTGAACCAACCTTGGTTGGGGGCGCTGGCGAAGAACATATAGGGTGTGGCCGAACCCCAGGGGTAGATCCGCAACCGGGCGTGGCTGAGGTAGGCCGGTCCGCTGCTGGTAGAACTGCCGACGAAGACCCGCACCACGGCCGTCTTGCCGGCGATGAGTTTGGGGTACTGGCTGAGGCCCTGGTTGACCTCCCAGCCCAGGTAGACCGGCGTGGCGTTGGAGAGGGTGAAGTCCGTGCTGCTCGTAGCCGTGCCGGTCTCGGTGCGCACCCGCACCTTGCCGGTGGTGGCATCCCCCGGCACGCTCAACTCCACGAGGCTGTGGGTCTGCGTGATGAACAGGATGTGCCAGGAGGAACTGCCGACCTGCACTTCCGTATTCGTGTTGGAATTGAAGTTGTGCCCGTGGATGTCCAGGGGGGCGCCGACTGGGCTGCTGGCTGGCGAGAAGGAAGTGATGCTGGGGAGCGGCGAGAAGTCCGCGCTGCTGGTGGCAATGCCGCCGGCCGTCTCCACCTGGATTGGGCCCTTGGTGGCTTCTGATGGGACGTAGGCCCGGAGAGTCTGCTCGTCCACCACGTCGTAGGCCGCGTCCACCCAGGCATAGGGACCCCAGCCAAAGGCGCTGAAGCGGACGGCCTTCAGGTACTTGAAGTCCGCGCCGGAGACGGTGACGGCGGTGTTGTATACACCTGAGGTGGGCGTGAAACCGGTGACCTGCGGCGCAGGGTAGTTCGGTTCTTCCGGCGTGCCGCGCACGAAGAGACGCTGCTGGCCGGCAAAAGCCCCGAACCAAACTCCGTCGTCGGCATCCGAGGCGATGGCGATGACGAAGTCCTCGCGAAGCCCGGAATTGAGGGCGCGGTAGGTGGTCCAGGAGCCGCTGGAGGCACGCACGGACACGCCGTAGGGGGTGCTCACCCACAGCCGTCCCTCCCCGTCCGCGTGGAGGGCCATCACGTTGTTGTCCACCAGGCCGGAGTTGGCCGTGGTGTATGCCGTCCAGGCGGAGCCGTTCCAGGCGGCCAGCCCTGCGTCCGTGCCGGCCCAAACCGTGCCCCCTTTGTCCACGGCCAGGGCCTGGACGTTATCCGAAGGGAGGCCGGTCCCCTGGTTGTGCAAGGCCCACTTTTTGCCGTTGTAGACGCCGATGCCGGAGGCTGTGCCCACCCAGACCTGCTTCTCGCTGGCGGCCAGGGCCGCAATGTTGGCGTTGGGGTAGGTCTTCTCGCCGGCAGGGATGGTGGACCAGGCGTCGTCCTTGGGGGTGTAGACGCTCAGGCCGCCGTAGGTGCCCACCCACAGGTGGCCCTTGGCGTCCAGAGCCAAGGCTCGCACCTGGTTGCTGACGATGCCGCTGTTTTGGGTGTTGTAGGAGGTCCAGGTGGAGCCGTTGAAGGAGGAGACGCCTGCATCGGTGGTGCCGGCCCAGATCTTCTCGTCTGGCGTGACGGCCAGGGCCGAGATGTTGTTGCTCCCCAGACCGGAGTTGCTGGTACTGTACTGGGTCCAGGCCGTGCCGTTGAACCGCCAGACGCCTTGATAGTCGCTCCCCACCCAGAGCGCCCCCGACGTGGAGGCCAGCGCCCGGATGCCTGAGGGCTCTCCCCCGGGCACCTGCCAGTTGGGGGCGAAGCCGTCCAAGCCCTCGCCGCTCACGCCGAACCAGAGGACGTCTCTGCCGGCGGCCACGGCCAAGACGGTATTGCTGGAGAGGCCGTCGGACGTGCCCCAGTGCCGCCAGATGTTCTCCGAGGGCGTGTAGCGGTAGATGCCGCCGGGCGACTGCGGTTCGTAGTAGTTGGTGCCCGTGGCCACCCACAGGTGGCCCTGGGCGTCCACTGCCAGGTCAAAGATGGTGTCGGTGGTGAGGCCGCCGTGGCCCCGGTAGAACCGCTGCCAGGTGCTGCCGCCGTCGGCGGTCATGCAGAGGCCCTGGCCGGCCAGGGGGTCAGGGCCTGCGCTGCGGTTGGTGCCGAAGAAGGCGCGCCCCGAACCATCCACTGCCACCGTCGTGGCGCTTTGGATGACACTGCAGCCCGGGGTGTTGGCGTTGGTGTAGGAGGACCACGAACCGTTGACGACCTTGTTGACGCCCCCGGCGGTGACGATCCAGAAGGTCCCGGAGGCGCTATAGACGATGTCGTGGACCTTGTTGTTGAGAAGGCTGGCGCCCTGGGTACTGGTTGTAGTCACTGACCAGGCGTACTGAGCGCCGTTCCAGTACCTCTGGGCAACGCCACCGTCGGTGGCGAAGAACTGGGCGCGGCTGGGGTTGGGACAGGAGCCAACCCAGGCGAAGGCAATGGCGTTGACCCGGTTGTGGGGCAGGCTGGAGTTGGATGTGTTGAAAGTGGTCCACTGGCCAGTGGAGGTGTTCAAGCGGCTGACGCCCGCGTTGTCGGTCCCCACCCAGACTTCGGTGCCGTCCACGCCGATGGACCGGACCGTGTCGCTCGCCAGGCCGCCGGAGGTGCTGGACTGGGTGTACTGGGTCCAGTAGAGGCCATCGTAGACGGCGATGCCGCCGCCGTTGGTCCCGACCCACACGCGGTCGTCGGACCCCACGGCCACGCAGGTGACGGGGGCGGTGGGGAAGTTGGTGTAGGGGTCGGCCTGGAAGTTGAACCAGAGGCCCAGCGTCACGCTGGGGTCGGTGGCGTGGACGGGCACTAGCCCACCGAAGGCCGCCCCCACCAGGAGCAAGACCAGGACCGACAGGAACCGATAGAGGAGTCCTCTCTTCATGTTCGCGTGACCTCATTTCTTCCGGCCTGTGAGGCCTGCAGGGAACCGCGATTGAAGCGGGCCCTGGGGTCCGCTGGCGCACCATCGCCCGCCCGCGCCAGTCGGCAGGGCGAGGCATGCCTCGTGCCCTGCATTCTCTCTTCCCATGTGGGGTAGGGGCGCACGGCCGTGCGCCCCTACGGGGTTTGGACGGGCGGCAAAGCCACCCGCCCAAACCTCAAACCGGGTCCCCCACCCCCTGGCAGGAGCGGGGGGCAGAAGGACCCCGCTCAGTCTACCAGGAGCACCCAGGCCTTGTAGAGGGTGAACGCATCCGTCAGGTTGTCAAACTGGATGTGGACGGAGACACCCAGCGTGGGCTGCCAGACGGCCGGGTTAAAGACCACGTCCACGCAGTGGTAGGCGTTGTCGGCCGGCCAGCCGATGACCTGGCTCTTGAACATGACGTCGTTGCCCCAGAGGTCAATCCGGGTTGGGCGCACCTTGGTCCCGTCGGTGGACTTGCCGCAGAACTGCACCTTGCTGATCTTCTGAAGCCTATCCTCCAGGCGGGTGATGAGGGGCACGCCCACGTGGAACCACGCACCGCCAGCCGCTGTCTTCTTCTTGATGATCGTGCCCCAGCCCACCGTTGAGACCGTCACGCCGCTCGGGATCTGCGGCTTCCACATCGTCCCATGTATGGCGACGTCGGTGCGGCCAGGGCTTTCGGGCGAGGGCGGGGCGTCAATCAGGTAGGTGTCGGGGCCTGGGGGTGGCGCTGGCTCCAGTTCGGGCGGCGCGCCCCAGGAGAGGGAGGCGCTGCCGGCCAGGAGCACCAGGGCCATCAAGATGGAAAACACGGTGACGAACTTGCGGCTTTCCATTGATTGATTCTCCTTTCCAAACACGGAAACGCTTGCCCGGGAAAACCGACGCACAGAGCGCGGGCGGGCTGGGCCGTGGCTCTGCCGGATGGCGGAGCGAAAGGAGCCTCGTTCACCTCGCTTTCTGTCCCCACCCACCAGTGGGGGGACGAGATGGGGCGATGCAGTGGCTCTGGTGGCCTTCTCAGGCCTTGTAGAGGGGCTCTATCTTCGCGAGTTCCCTTGAGGACTCACAGCGCACCCCATGGGCTCCCAAAGAAGAGGTCCCCTGCCCTTGGCAAACCCGCCGCCTGTAGCAGAGGCTTCATTGGGGAGGTGCACCGATCTCTTCCGCCCCAAGGTGCAAAGATCGCGGGGGTTATCTCGCATGTATTGTACTACAGAAGCGCAAAAAAGGCAAGCCTTTTGACAATTTCCTTTTTCTGTGATTCAATGCGTGGAGTTGTGCAGATCTCCTTGCCGGTCAACCCCTTTTGGCCCTTTTTGACAAGGAGGACAGGATGGCCCCCGATTCCTTCAGGTAGCGCTCCCTCGTCGTGTTCTACGCCCTGGCCTTCGTCCTTTCCTGGCTGGGATGGCTCCCTCAGGCCCTGCACAGCCGCGGCCTCTTCCCGTTTGACCACCCGCTGCTCGCCCTTCTGGGCGGGGTAGGGCCGACCCTGGCTGCCGTCATCACCGTCTGGGCTCTGGAGGGCAGGGACGGCCCGAGGGCCCTCTTTGCTCCCCTGTTCCGATGGCGGGTGCCTTGGCTGTGGTACGCGGTCGTGCTCCTCTCCTGGTCCGTCATCGCCCTCGTGGCCCTCGGCGTGGGCACGCTTGGGGGGCACCCCTTTCCACCTCTGGGCCGGGTCCCGTGGGGGGCCTTGCCCTCCATCTTCGTCGCCATGGTCCTCTCCAACGTCTGGGAGGAGGTGGGCTGGCGGGGGTTCGCGCTGCCCCGCTTCCAGGAGCGCTTGAGCGACCTGGCCACCGCGCTCCTCATGGGCGTCCTGTGGATGCTGTGGCACGTGCCGCTGCTGCTGAACCCCGCTTCCCCCATGTCTGGCCTGCCATGGTACGCGGATCTCCTCTTCAGCCTCGCGCTGAGCGTCATCTACATCTGGCTGTACAACCACACCCGGCGCAGCCTCCTCCTCGTGACCCTCTTCCACGCCATGTCCAACACGGTTGCGTGGGCCCTGATGGAGTTGGGAGTGTACACCTCCTCGTACCCGTTCGTGGTCGGCGTGACGGCTGCTTGGGCCGCGGCCATCGTCCTGCGCTACGGCGCGAGGAGGTTCGCCAGCCCGGCCTCGGCAGAGACGCGCGCAGGTTGACCGCTGCTCCATCCGTGTTGGGGGGAACAGGCTACTTTGACGAGGGCTTCTTGACTTTAGGGGGCGGAGAGCTTCCGCCTGGCTCTCACACTTGCGTCAGGCCGTCCAGGAGGTCCAGGACCAGGCTCTCCAGGTCGCCGCGGTTGGGGAGCGTTGCCAGCATGCCGTACACCGCGGCGGAGCGTCCGCCCTCGCCGCCCACTGCGCCCCCGGCCAGCGCCGACGCTCGGGCCATGAGCGCGCTGACCATCTTCTCCGGGAGCGCCCTCACCAGGGCCCGCGCCAGGCCCACCTGCACCGTGTCCCACACCCGGTGCCAGGTAAGCCGGCGGGCCGCAGCCACTGCCTGCTCCAGGTCCGCCAGGAACGCGTCCACCACCGGCGCGTGGGCCGGCGTCACCGTCAGGTGCAGGCTGGGCGGGAACTGGCCCCGGTCCAGGTGCCAGCCCCGCAGGTGCAGTTCGTCCGCCACTTCGTACACGTTCACCCGGTCCGAGCCAATGGCCAGGATGCTCATGGCCGGCTCCCCGAGGATGTAGAGGCCCTTGAGGGCCGCGATCCCCTCCCGGAGGCGCGCCGTTGCCCGCATCACCGTATCTGCCAGGGCCAGGTAACCTTCCTCGCCCAGGTAGTGCAGCACGGCCCAGGCCGCGGCAATGGAGCCGCCCGGGCGGGTCCCAGCCATGGCCGGCGAGGCGTAGACGCCGCCAGGCCAGTCGGTGTACACGGAGAACTGGTGCCGCCGCAGGGCGCGGTTCCGGTAGAGGACCACGGAGGCCCCCTTGGCCGCGTAGGCGTACTTGTGCAGGTCCACCGAGATGGAGGTGACGCCGGGCACCCGGAAGTCAAAGTCTGGCACGGGGTAGCCCAGTTTGCGCACGAAGGGCAGCATGAAGCCGCCCACGCAGGCATCCACGTGGCAGAGGCAGCCGTGCTCCTGCGCGAGGGCTGCCAGGTCGGCGATGGGGTCCACGATGCCGTGGGGGTAAGTGGGGGCCGACCCCACCAGGAGGATGGTGCGCGGCGTGATGGCCTTGCGGACGGCCTCCACGTCGGCCCGGAAGCCGCTGTCCACGGGGACCACCACCGGCCGCACGCCGAAGTAGTGCCCGGCCTTGTGGAAGGCCGGGTGCGCCGTTGTCGGCAGGACCATCTCCGGGGCCTCCACCCCGGGGCGGTGGGCCCGCGCCCAATCCCGGGCCGTCTTGACGGCCATCAGGATGCTCTCGGTGCCCCCGGAGGTCATGGTGCCAGCCGTTTCCTCGTCGCCCCCCAGGAGGCTGGCCGTCATGGCCACTACCTCCGCCTCAAACTTGCGCAGGCTGGGGAAGGCCATGGGGTTGAGGGCGTTCTCGGAGAAGAAGAGGGTGTAGGCTTCCTTGAGGAGGTCCAGGATGTCGTCGCCGGCGTGGTAGACCAGGCACCAGGTCCGGCCCTCGTGCCACCGGGCGTCGCGCTCGCGGGCAGCCCGCAGCGCTGCCAGCACCTCTTCGCGGGACTTGCCTTTGCTGGGCAATCGGACCATCGGGCCTCCTCCCGTCTCCGCCCTGTTGGGTGCGGCGGTCGCGAACCTGCCAATCCGAGTAGGGGCACAGCATGCCGTGCCCCTACAGGTGGGTGCGGCGGTCGTGAACGTGTCAATCCTTGTCCTCACCCCTCTGGCGGCAGGGTGACGAAGGGATATTCCCGCAACTTGGCGAAGACCTCGCCCTGGATCGCCTTCAGGCGCTCTGGGGTGCGCGCCTCAAAGCGCACCACCAGCACGGGCTGGGTGTTGGAGGCCCGCACCAGCCCCCACCCGTCGCCGAAGAGG
>DAOTYM010000534.1:0-2961 GCA_034434775.1 Anaerolineae bacterium
AGACGGCCATGGCGATGAAGTGCAGCACGCCGCCGGCCAGCAGGAGGGGCCCCGGCTGGGCGATGAGCATGGTGGTGCAGGAGATGGCCGTCAGGATGCCGACGAAGATGTAGTACCAGGTGCGGAAGGACCACCGCTTGGCCCAGGAGAAGTTGGCGAAGAAGAAGTCGGCGTGCATGCGGGAGACGGCGTCGGCGATCCCCAGCCACGAGTCGGAGAGGAACGCCGCGGCCACGATGAGGAAGATGGCCCGCGCCCAGGGCCCGATGGTCTCGCCGAAGAAAGCCGACTGCACCACCGCCAATTTCCAGCCGCTGGGGACCTCGCCCCTTGGCATCAGGATGGCCCACGCCAGCCAGCACATGAGCATCACCGTGAAGGCGTTCACTCCGACGCCGATGAGGTTGTCAATCCGCAGGTACTTGATCCACTCCACATAGTTCCTGCGGCTCTCCTCTGTGTCCTCGGGAGCGTAGCCCGTGTCGGGGATGACCTCCGGTGTGCCGGTGATGGGGCTGGTGACGCGGCCGAAGTACTTGGCCATGCCGTGGCCCTTGTCCCGGATCCAGTAGGAGTACATCACGTTGAAGAACCCGCCCATCCCGGCGAAGCAAATGCTCGTCAGGAGGGTATCCGTGTCCTTGGGATCCCACTTGGAGGGGAACCCTTGGACGAAGAAGCGGATAGGGTTGAAGTAGGCGGCGAAGAAGGGACCTGCCGTGGAGAGGACCTTGGAGTTGAGGACGGCGACGACCAGGCCCACCACGCAGATGATGGTGATGAACCACATGAACTTCTCCACCACCTGGTAGACCACCTTGCCGAAGACGATGGCGATGACGAAGATGGCGATGGTCAGGTAAGCCCAGAAGAGGGTGCCGGTCCTGGGGTCCGTGGGCCAGCCGAAGAGTTCCCGGGTGGCCGTGGCCCCGCCGCTGGCGTAGCCGCCGAACCACAGGAAGGTCACCACCAGCATGATCCACAGGAGGCCGGCGTACCACTTGTTGAGGCGGCTCATGCCGGTGAAGAACCCCTCGCCGGTGGTGGCCGTGTAGCGGAGGATCTCCTGGTTGACGAAGTACTGCAGGATGCAGGCGGGGAGCAAGAGGCCCAGGAACGCCGCCCCGTACTTGGCCGTGAGGTAGGGCCACCAGATCAACTCGCCGGACCCCTGGGCCAGGGAGGCCCAGATGACGCCCGGCCCCATGGCTGCCCACAGCCCGACGAAGGCTGGCACCGAGGCGACCTTGAGAGGAGGCAACCAACCGAAAGAAATGGTCTTCCCTGTCTTGGGAGCTTCCTGTGCTGCCATCTCTGCCCTCCTTCCTTCAGGCAGCGCATGCATGGAAAAGACGCCTCCCGACAGGCGGCTCCAAGGGCGGGGACCCCCGAAAAGCCGCATGAGCAAGGGAATGTGCCCCCTCTTCACCTCCTTTCCGCCATCACCTGGGGCTCGCCAGGCCGCAGCGAACCTTGGCAAAACAGGGAAGAGAACGCCTTCCGCTGCCGCTCTGGCCCCCGCCCCAGGGCCCGTGGCTGCCCACGCAGCCAACCTTCCTCTGCGCACCACCCCGCCCTACTCGGGCGAGACGATGATCTTGATGTGGTTGCGCCGGTTCTCCATCAACTCTCGGAACCCCACGGAGACCAGGTCGTCCAGTTTGATCTTCATCGTGATCAAGTCGCGGACGTTGATCTTCCCGTCGGCGATGAGGCGGATGGCGATGGCGAACTCCCCACAGTAGGCCACCTCGCCGAAGACCGTCCGCTCGTAGAAGCCGATGTCGTTGGGGTAGAAGGACCATTTGGAGGTCGTCTGGCCGATGAGGGCCACGCGGCCGCCCTTGCGCGTGCTCCGCAGGCACAGGTTGAAGGAAGATTCGGTGCCCGCGCACTCAAAGGCCATGTCCACCCCCAGGCCGTTCGTCACCTCGGCCACCACGGCTGCCACGTCGTCCTTGTCGGGGTCCAGCGCCCATTTGGCCCCCAGTTTCTTGGCCGTCTCCAGGCGGACGCCCGGCCGCTGCACGACGATGACATCGCTCACCCCGCTGGCCCACAGGGCCTGCAGCACGGTGAGCCCGATGGGCCCGGCGCCGACGATGAGGGCCTTCTCCCCGAGGAGCGGCCTGGCCAGGTTCACGGCCCGCACCGCGTTGGCCGTGGGCTCAATCAGGGCTGCCTCCTCCCAACTGATGCGGTCGTCCACGCGGTACAACTGGTAGGTGGGCGAGACCACGTACTCGGCGAAGCCACCCGGCGCGGAGAAGCCGTGGAAGGCCAGGTTCTCGCAGTAGTTGTACTGGTGGCGCTGGCACCAGTGGCATGTGCCGCAGATCCAGTACCCCTCCGGCGAGACCCGGTCGCCCACCTTCCAATCGGTGACGCCCTCGCCCACTTCCACGATCTCGCCCGCGAACTCGTGGCCGAGGATGATAGGGGCCTTGGCCCCCGTGATGGGGTGGGGTTCGGTGGGGATGAACATGGGACCTTCCACGTACTCGTGGATGTCGGTCCCGCAGAGGCCGGCGTACTTGACCTTGATCTTCACCTGCCCTGGGCCTGGGGAAGGCTCGGGCACGTCCTCAATGCGCACGTCGCCGCGGCCGTACCATAGCGCTGCTTTCATGTGGTGAACCTCCCTGGTTGTTCCGCTGGGCCCCTACAAGGGGCTGCACCTTCGCCTTTCCCAGTGCGGACGCGAACCCGGCCTCTGCCGTGCGTAACCAGTGGCGGTCCAATGCGCGGTCCGGTGTGCAAGTACATTATACCCGCTTGGGGCTTTTCCGTCAAATTGAAACAAACCGGTTCCGGCTACCTGTCTTCCCACTGGAGAAAACACGGAACTTCGGCCGGAGTTTCGCGCCCTGTCCCTTCCTGCTGCACCTCAAGAGGCAAGAGGGGCCTTCCCCTCCAACGCACCTTTTCGTCCTTCCTCCCGCCCGTTCGGGAAAGGCCCCT
>DAOTYM010000535.1:0-2090 GCA_034434775.1 Anaerolineae bacterium
TGGGGCCTCGCCGTACTTCTCCCGCAGTTCGCCCACGAACTGCGGGTCCACATCCTCCAGCACGTAGAAGAGGAAAAGTTCCCGCGGGTTCCAGTAGGGGCTCCGAGGCCCGACCCCGTAGTAGGGGAAGGGGCCGTTCCGCTGCAGGATGGGCGGCACGGGGCCGATGAGTTCGCCCAGGTACGGCGCGGTGTAGGGGTTCTGCGGATCGTAGTAGTTGGGGAACCGCTGGAGGATCTGGACGTCGTTCAGCACGTAGTGCTCGTGGTTGTAGGGTGGCATGACCGACATCCAATCCTGGGGCCCGTACCCCTGCAGGCGCACGGAGTGCTGGGCGATGGTCACCGGGACCTTGGGCACGGGGGTGCGGATGGTGATGTAGGCGAAGTTGTTGGTGCCCACCGTGCCGATGGCCACCACGTTGTACTCATGCCCGTCCACATAGCACCGCTTGAGGAACCAGGGGTCGCCGGGCCGCAGGTCCGGCACGTTGGGGGCCTGCTCCATGGCGCTATAAGGCGCGCCCAGGGCCCGCCCCACGCGCAGTTGGGCTTTCCCGGCGAGGGAGTCCACTGAGGTCACCTGGACGAACCAGGGCCCGGCTGGGACGGTGCCCATGTTGGGGGCCTGCGTCCCCGGGAACTGGGTGCCATAGAGCCAGGTCGCGCCGATGGCGATGCTCTGCAGGCCCATGTTGCGGGGGATCAGGTCGCCCAGGTACCAGACGCTGAGGCGCGCGCCGGTGTCGGAGACGCTCTCCACCCGCACCATGTGGTCCAGGAACTGGAGGGCCCCGCCCACCCGCACGTCCTTGGCGTTCAGGGTGAAGACGGCCAGTTCATCGCCGGTGAGGGGAGTCCCGTCTGGGTTCAGCGGGTCCAGCACGCCATCGCCGTCAAAGTCCACGTTGACCCCCAGGGCCGTGGCCAAGGTCTGCTCGCTGTGGACCTGGACGATGTCGGGCGTGCCGTCAAAGTCGGCGTCAAAACTGGTGAGGCCGTAGCCGTAGGTCGCGTTGGGTGAGGTGGTATCCACGGACCCGCCGGTGGTGAAGAGGTCCTGCCCCCGCATGCCCACGGGGAAGACGAAGGAGGTGGCCCCAGCAGGCCCGCTGATGGCCCGCGGCCGGTTCTGGAGGAAGCGCGCCTGCATGAGCAGGTAGGTGAACTCCTGCATCACGGCCGGGTAGACGATGTCCACCGTGGGCGAGTAGACCCCGTCGGCGTTCAGGTCCTTGTCCCAGTGGCCTGGTTCGTACCACATGCGGAACCAGACCTTCTCCGAGGCGTTGACGCCCCCCGCGTTGATCCTCTGGTAGAGCCCCTTGGCCTGGAGTTCGTCAAAGGTCTGCGCTTCGTACATCCAGACCGGGTCCCAGGTGATGAAGTCCTTGCGGGGTGCCTGCGGCCCCTGGGGGTCAAAAATGGAGGGCTCGTCGGTGTACGGGTCGTCCTCGGTGGGCCGGCCCGTCACGGGGTCGGTGATGGCTGGGTTCCCCGCGCCCTCGTTGCGGCGCCCGTAGACGCGCAGGGTGTTGAACGCGTTGGGTGGGGGCTGTTGCAGTTGCTGCGCTGCTGCGCCCTGCGGGGCGACCGGCTCACTGGCCTCTTGGGGACCCGCCCCCACAGTCCAGGGGAGGAGGCTGAGGATCATCAGGAGGGAGATGGCCGCGCCCAAACCTTTCAGGATGCCTCTCGTGTGCATGCGACTTCCTCCTTCGCTTGCCCATTGCACCTAAGCCCGGCAGACGGTCATGGGGAAATCCGAAAACGCCAGACAGCAACCTCTTCTGGCTCGCGTACACGTCTCGGCAGGGCGCCGGACCGGCTCCGTACGGTGCCCTTGGCCGCGCCTTCAGGGGATCACTCGGGGGGCTGCAACACGAGCGATTCACCGGCCTTCTCGCTTACACCTATAGTATACCACAGGCTGCAGAATATGTCAAGTATCTGCCAAGCGCGGCCAGGGCTGACTCGTTTTTACAAAGGGAAGACTTTAACGGCTCTTCCGGACGCTAGATGGCACGCCAGGAGGCGTGCCCTACGGTCTGTCACACCGGAAGGCTGTCAGAGTTCTGTAAGAATGAGTCA
>DAOTYM010000536.1:0-5071 GCA_034434775.1 Anaerolineae bacterium
ACGGAGGAGGCGCGCCCCACCGCCACGGCCACGCCCTCCCCCCTGCCCACGCCCTCGCCCACGGCCACGCCCTCCCCCTCGCCCACACCCTCGCCCACACCCAGCCCCACCCCAACCCCGACTCCCCTGCCCCACGCCCGCCTGCAGGAGGCGCGGAGGCTCCAGGTCTACGGCCAGAGGGCGGAGGCCCAGCGCCTCTACGCGGCCCTGGCCGCCGCGCCGGAAGGGGAGGTGCCGGACGAGGTCCGCATGGAGGCCGCCTTCCGCCTGGGGGAGTGCTACCACCTGGACGGCCACCCCCTGGAAGCCGCCGAGGCCCTGAAGCGCTTCCTGGAGGAGCACCCCGGTTCCCCCTTCCGGGCCGAAGCCCTCTTCCGGTTGGCCGACAGCCTGGCGCAGACGGGCCGCCTGGAAGAAGCCGCGGCCCGCTACCAGGACTACCTGGCCCTGGAAAGCGCGTTGGCCGACGTGGTCTACGAGCGGCTGGGGGATGCCTACGCCGCGCAGGGGGCCGACGAGGAGGCCATCTCCTGGTACGAGAAGGCGGAAGGTCTAGCCCCCGATCTGGCGCAGGCCCTCGCCCTGCGGGAGAAGGTCGCCGAGGCCCAGGTCCGCCTGCGCAAGGTTAAAGAAGCGGAGGCCACCTACCGGGCCATCCTGGAGCGCTCGCGGTATGCCCCCTACCGGGCCCGCATCCTGTACCGGCTGGCGGAGGTGCTGAGGGAGGCGGGCAGGAAGGCGGAGGCCCTGCGCCTGTACCAGGCCGCCGTGGACGAGGATGTGCGGAGCGAAGCGGCCTACCTGGCCATGGTGCGCCTCGTGGAGGCTGGGGCCAAGGTGGACGAGTTCCAGCGGGGCCTGGCTGACTACCACAATGGCGTCTACTGGCTCGCGGCGGCTGCCTTCCAGCGGGTGCTGGACGACCCACGGCACCCCCAGCGCGAGGCGGCTCGGCTGTACCTGGCCAGGTCCTACAAGGCCCTGGGCCTCTTCAGCACGGCTGCCGAGGCCTACCGGCTGGCGGTGCAGGAAGCCCCCCAAGCCTCCTGGGCCGGCGATGCCTGGCTGGAATGGGCCAACGCCCTGAAGCAGGCCGGGCAGCCAGAGGAGGCGCGCCGGGTCCTGCAGGACTTCGCCCGGAAGTCTCCCCAACATCCCCTGGTGCCCCAGGCCCTGTGGCAGAGGGCCCAGGTCCTGGAGGCGGCGAAGGGGTGCCTTGCTGCCCTGGAGGAGTACAGCGCCCTGGCTGTCTCCTTCCCCCGGAGCCCGTACGCCGTGGACGCCCTCGTGCAGGCTGGCCTGTGCCTCTACGAGAACGGGCGTCCCGAGGAGGCCCTGGACCCGTTCCAAAGGGCGGCTGCCCTCGCCGAGGAGCAAGGGGGCGGGGACCGCCTCTGGCGCGCCGCTTACTGGGCTGGCAAGGCCCTCTTCCGCCTCGGCCGCCTGGCGGAGGCGAAGGAGGCCTGGCAGCCGCTCCTGGAGGGCGCGCCGGAGACGTACTACGCCCTGCGGGCGCGGGAGGCGCTGGGCGACCTCCCCGCCCCGGTGGGCCTGGCCGAGCCCCAGACCCTGCCGGACGGACCAGACTCCCCCGAAGCGGTCTCTCTGGACCCGGAGGTGCTGACGTGGATGGCCTCCTGGGCGGGCAAAGGGACGGCCGCGGCCGCCTCTCTGGAGGGCGCGTTCCGGGAGGACCGGCGCTTCCGGCGGGCCTTGGCCATGGTTGCAGTGGGGCTGGTCCAGAGGGCGGAGGCGGAACTGGAGGGCCTGCGGGCCGCGCTCGCGGACGACCCCATCGCCCTCTACGCGCTGGCGGTGGCGCTCCGCCAACAGGGCCTCTACCGCCAGGCCACCCTGGCGGCCAGCCGTGCCTTCGCCCTCTCCCCGGCCCGGGCCCTGGCGGATGTCCCACCCTCCCTGGCCCGGCTCCTCTACCCTGTGGCCTACCGCGACCTCCTCCTCCAGGAGTGTGCGGGCCAGGGCCTCAGCCCCTACCTGGTCGCGGCCGTCATCCGGCAGGAGAGCCTCTTTGAGGTGGGGGCCATCTCCGCGGCTCAGGCCCGTGGGCTGATGCAGGTCATCGGCCCCACAGGCGAGTGGATAGCCTGGAAACTGGGCTGGCCGCCGGACTTCCGGGACGAGATGCTGCACCTGCCCTACGTCAACGTGCGGTTCGGGGCCTATTACCTCCGCGTCCAACTGGATGCCTTCGGCGGCGACGTGGTGCGGGCGCTGGTGGCCTACAACGCGGGCCCCGGGCGCGCCAGGGAGTGGGGCGAGGGGGTCGCCGACCCGGACCTCTTCCTGGAGCGCATCCCCCTGGAGGAGCCGCGCCGCTACGTGGAGCGGGTCGTGCAGGGGTACTACCGCTACCGCTTGCTTTATGTTGAGGACCTCGTTGCAAGAGCGCCGTAGTTATGGTATAATGCGATAAGCCGTTCGGGCCCAGGGCAGAGAGGTCAGCACATGCAGCAAGCCGTCCGTGCCCTGCTGGGCAGCGCCTCTGGGAGCTTCTTCTACCATCTGCTGGTGCTGCTCACCGTGGAGGTGGGGCTAGCCCTCGCCTACAACGCCTACCGCCGCAGCCGGGGCCGCGGGGACATGGCCCTGGTGTGGATGTGGGGCGGCGTGCTCGCCCTCCGCGCTGCAGCCATCACCGTGGCGACCTTCGGCTGGCTGGAGGGGGCCCCGTTCAACGGCAACTTCTGGGCCCTCGGGCGCTTCATTGATGCCACGACGCTGTTCCTCCTGGCCTGGGGCTTCGTATTGGCCCCCCTGGCCTCGGACCGCATGGCATGGGGGAGCCTGGGCTTGGGCGTGGCTTCTTGCCTTGGGGTGGCCTTCTTCGCCCAGCCTGACGTCGGCCCTCTGGGGAGCGTGCGCGCGTGGCAAGGGCTGGAGGGCGCGTTCCTCGCCATCGCCCTGGTCCTCGTCTGGGCCAGGGCCGAGGAGAAGTGGAACGTCTTCGCAGTCCTGGCGGCGCTGGCCCTCGGCGTCGCCCTGCAGGCCGCCTTGGGGGGAGAGGTGCGTGCGGCCCCCCTCTGGCACCGCCTGGGGGAGTTGGTGGCCTTCCCCACCGCGGCCCTGACCACGTACCGCCTCACCCAGCGTGCCCAGCCCTACGCCACCCTCCCCCCTGTGTTGGAGGAGACGGGGTCCGGCCCCAGGCTGCGGCGCGTGCTCACCTTCCTGGAAGGGTTCCTCGGGGCGGAGGGCTTCCCCACCCTGCCAGAGGTCCTGGACAGGCTGGCTGAGGGGGTGGCCCGTTCCCTCCAGGCCGACGCCTGCGCGGTGGTCCTGGCCGAAGACGGGGCCCCGGAGACCCTGCGCCTGGCGGCCATCTACAACCCGGCCCGGACGGGGCGGGGAGAGGTGGTGCTCCTGCCGCTCAAGGACCAGCACATCCTCCGCAAGGCCCTCCGCCAGCAGAAGCCCCTCCTCATCCCCAACGCCCAGGATTTGGTCCAACTGCAGGTCCTCCTGGCCCTGATGGGGGCGGGCGGTGCCGGGCCCGTGCTCATCCTGCCCCTGGCGGCAGAGGAAGAGAGGCCGGGCGTGGTGGTGGCCAGCCGTGCCAGGTCGGGGCGGGAGTTCACCCCGGAGGAGGCGGACCTGGGGATGCAGTTGGTGGGCTACGGAGTCTCGGCCATCCGCGTGGCTCGGCACCGGGGGAGGCTGGAGGCCCGCGTCACGGAACTGGAGGCGGAACTGCGCAACCGGGAAGCCCAGATACGGGAGAGCCGGACCGAGGCCCAGAAGGAGGTCTCGCGCGCTCGCTCGGAGGCAGAGGCCTTCTCCCAGCGCCTGTACGAACTGGAGAGGGAGTTGGAGGAAAAGGAGGCGCTCCTCCGGGGGGCGCGCCTGGAGGCTGCCCAGCACATGGCGGAGGCCCAGCAGGCCCGTGAGCAGGCGGAGGCCCTTTCCCGCAAACTGGAGGAGGCGGTGCGGGAACGGCTGAGGCTGGAGGAAAAGCTGCAGATGCAGCGGTGGCGGGGCCAGGGAGAGGGGGAAGGTGGCCGGGCGCGGGAGTGACGGCTTCTGGAGGACGACGTTGGGCCAGGCCCTGCTGGCCGGTGGCCTCGTCGCCGTGGTCCTGCTGACGGTCCTGGCCGGGATCGTGCTCACCTACCAGGAGCAACTGGCCTGGGGTGTGCCGACGTCCACCCCCACCCCGGTCAGGAAGGCCCCCTCCTCCCCGACCCCTGGGCCCACGCCCATCCCGCCCTCGCCCACGCGCCCGCCCACCCCCCCGGCCACGCCCCAGCCCTCGCCCACGGAGACGGCAGAGGTGACCGCCCTCCCCGCGCTCCCAACGGCAGAGGCGACGCCCGCGCTGACCCCGTCCCCGGCCTGCCCCCCTCCAGGGGGGTGGCAGCCCTACGTGGTCCGGGAGGGGGACTCCCTGCATGTGCTGGCCTGGCAGCGGGGCACGACGACCTACGCTTTGCTCCAGGCCAACTGCCTCGCCGAGGCCACGCTGGTGGCTGGGCAGGTCTTGTACCTGCCGCCCCTGCCCGGTGCGCCGCGCCCCACGCCCACCCTGCGTCCTCTGCCGGCCGTGCCGTGCGGCCAGCCCCCTGCCAGTTGGCGGCCCTACGTGGTCCGCAGGGGCGACACCCTTTCCGACCTGGCCATCCGCTACGGGACCACGGTGCCAGCCATCATGAGTGCCAACTGCCTGGCCAGCACGACCATCTACGCGGGCCAGAGGCTGTACCTGCCCGCCCAGGCCATCTGGTGGCCGCCGGCCCCCACGCCTACCCCGAGGCCCTGGCAGCCCCGACCGCCCACGCCGGCCCTTCCTCCCACGTGGCCTGCGCCCAGCCCCACGGCTCCGCCGCTGCCCAGCCCCACCCCGTGGGTCACGCCCATCCCCCCGCCCGAGCCCACGTCGGCGCTGCCGACTCCCGCACCCCCGACGCCGCCTCCTGCGCCTACGGAGCCGCCGCCGAGCCCGCCCCCCACGCCAGGGGAGTGAGAAGGCCCAGCATTGCCCCAAGCCTTCTCAAGGGGGCACAGGGCGCTCCAGAATCTCCAGAGCAGCCCTCTGAGTTGGCTTGGGAAAAAGCCG
>DAOTYM010000537.1:0-4733 GCA_034434775.1 Anaerolineae bacterium
ATGCTAAGTACGGGGACCGCATTGAGGTCTACGCGCTCAACGTGCAGGACCCGGCATCCTACGGCCTCCTCCTGGCCATTGAGGAGAAGGCCGGGCTTCCGGAGAACCAGCGGGGTGGCGTGCCAGCCATGCTGGTGGGCGAGGAACTGTTCATCGGGTCCAACATGATCCGCCAGTACCTGGAAGGGGCAATTGACCGCTACCTGGCCCAGGGCGGCGTGGACCTGCCCATCCCGCGGGAATACCTGATCCAGGCCACGCCGAGCCCGGCCGGGCCACAGCCCTCCCAGACGCCGCAGGCCCAGAGCACCCCGGTCCCCACGCCCTCGCCCACGCCAGAAGCCAGGCCCATCGCCATGGCCTACTTCTACGAGGTGGGGTGCCGCGAGTGCGACCGAGTCACCTACGACATCAACTACCTGAAGAGCATCTACCCCCAACTCCAGGCCGACGTGTTTGACATCCAGGAACACGCGGCCCTCAACGAGTGGCTCTGCGACCAGTACGGCCTCCCGCCCTCCAAGCGCCTCCTGACGCCCATCGTCTTCATCGGCAACGACTACCTCCTGGGAGAGGATGCAACCCTCAAGAACATAGAGGCCCTCATCAAGAAGTACGCCGCCACCGGGGCGGAGGCCCGCTGGAGGGACTGGGATCCCCAGAAGGAAAAGCAGGCGGCAAGCCGCATTGTGGAGCGGTTCCGCTCTATGGGGGCCCTGACCGTGGCCCTGGCCGCGCTGGTGGATGGCCTCAACCCCTGCGCCTTCGCCACCCTGATCCTGTTCATCTCCTACCTGGCCCTGACCGGCCGGAAGGGGCGGGACATCCTCTTCGTGGGGCTGGCCTTCGCGCTGGGCGTCTTCGCCACCTACCTCCTGGTGGGCGTCGGGATCCTGAAGTTCCTGGCCGAACTCCCCTTCCTCAAGACGCTGGGCAAGTGGATCTACGGCGCGACGGCGGTCCTGTGCCTCATCCTGGCCGGCCTGAGCCTGAGCGACTACTTCAAGGCGCGCAAGGGCCAGGCGGAAGAGATGCGCCTGCGGCTCCCCCTGCGCCTGCGCCGCTGGGTCAACCGGGTGGTGCGGGAGAGCATGAGCGTGCGGGCCTTCGCCCTGAGCGCCCTGGTGACCGGCTTCGTCGTCTCCCTCATTGAACTCGCGTGCACGGGGCAGGTCTACCTGCCCACCATCCTCTTTGTGTTGGGAGTGCCGGCCATGCGCGCCAGGGCCTTCGCCTACCTGCTCCTCTACAACCTGGTCTTCATCCTGCCCCTGGTGGTGGTCTTCGTGCTGGCCTACCTGGGCACCAGTTCCGAGAGGCTCACCATCTTCCTGAGCCGCCACACCTCCACCATCAAACTGGCCACAGCGGGCCTCTTCCTCCTCCTGGCGGGGGGGTTAGCCCTGTACGTGGCCTGAGAGGCGAAGGAGGAGGCCAAGGGCTGCACGGGGGAACGAGGTCCTCATGCGTCCCACGAGCGCGCCGTGCGGGCGGACGGTCCCCGAGGAAACCCTTGACCCTTGCGAGGGCTGCCCCCAGCGGGGCGATGCCCCGGAGGAGCCCACCTGCGCCCTGTGGGTCTGCTGCGTCCAGGAGAGGGGCCTGCGCCACTGCGGGTTGTGCCTGGACTTCCCCTGCCTGGTCTTCCTGGGCCATGCCGACGCGCTGACAGTGGGGAGGCGCTACCAGGCCCTCCTGCGCCAGCGGGAGGGATAACCGGCGGCTTCCCGGCCCGGTCAGGCCCGGGCCAGCACCTCTTTGATGTAGGTGATGGTGCCCATGGCCGTGGGGTCCTGGCCGTAGAGCGCGGCCAGGTAGAAACTGACGTAGTCCCCGAAGTACAGCGTGGTGAGCATCTGCGCCAGGCGGGAGGTCCCCCGCGCCTCCACCCGGAAGTGGGCCACCTCGTAGCGCTCCAGGAGCGTTTCCGTGGCCTGGAAGCGGAGGCCGTTCCGGGGGTGGTAGTGGGGCGACGTCAGGAGCACCACAGCCATCAGGCGGTTGACCGTGGGCTGGCTCTCGTAGGCCAGGACGGAGTTGTGGTGCAACTCCGGGAGTTCCTCGTGGAAGGCCCAGGCCTTGGCGTTCTCATTGAACTGCCCCTTCCAGCGGCGGGCGACCTCCCGCAGGTGCTCCGCCCCGCAGATGAGGACCGGGCGGCCGTGCAGGGCCCGGGCCAGGCGCTTGGCCGGGTTCCTCTCCTCGGGGACCACCGCGTCCACCTCCTCCCGGAGGCGTTCCATCTCCGCCAGGGCCTCGTCCAGGTCCGGTTGGGGGTCCGGCACAAGGCCCGCCCGGTGGGCGATCCCCAGGAGGGAGACGAACGAGGCGCCCAGGGCCGCCCGGGGCACGGAGCGGTGGGACATCCGCACCAGGGGAGTCCCTTGAGCCCCGGCCCACTCCGCCAGGCGGCCACCCGTGGTCAGCGCCACCACCCGCGCCCCGCGCTGGACCGCCTCCTGGAAGGCAGCGAGGGTCTCCTCCGTCTCGCCGGAGTAACTGGAAGCGACGACCAGCGTCTCCGGGCCGACCCACGCTGGCAGCCGGTAGTCCCGCACCACGACGATGGGCACCGGGGCCACCGGCTCAGCCCAGGTGCGGAGGAGGTCCCCGCCGATGGCCGAGCCGCCCATGCCCGCGATGACGACGGCCTTGGGGCTGCGGTGGCCCTGGGGAAGGTCCCACCCCTCCAGGTCCGCCCAGGCCCTTCGGCACTGGGCCGGCAGGTTGCGGATCTGCTGGAGCATCCCCTCGGCGTCCAGGGCCTGCATGGCCGAGAGGTCATCCAAGTTGGGGCCGACGGCGTGCAGGTCGGGCATCTCTGCGTTCCTCCCAGGAAGTGGGTTGGGCGGCGGCAAGAGGCTCCCTGCCCCTGACAGCAAGGCCTCGCGCCTGCGGGGGCCCATTGTAGGCGCTGGGAGTGCAAAAGTCAACTTGAGGGCCCCGGACCGCGCCGCATTCTTGAATTACAACAAAGGTTGTGGTAAAATTTCCTGTGGACGTGAAACTACGTTTTACGCATTGGATGGGCTGCCGAAGGGCTGGCCCATCCCAAGATAGAGAGTGAGAACCATTGGATAAGCGAACCAAAAAAGTTATGAAGGGACAGTGGTACCGCGCTGACCTGCACCTGCACACCCCGGCTTCGGAGGACTATGCCGAGCCCAACGTCACGTACCTGGAGCTCCTCCAGAAGGCGGAGAACAAAGGGCTGGATATCATCGCCATCACCGACCACAACACGGTGGCCGGGTACCGGGCGCTCCTGCAGGAGGTGGAAGAACTGACCCTCCTGGAGCGGCTGCAGAGGCTGCGGGCCGACGAGAAACGGCGGCTGGACGAGTACCGCCGCCTGATGAAGAAGATCCTCATCCTGCCGGGGTTTGAGTTCACCACCACGTTTGGGTTCCACGTGCTGGGCATCTTCTCCGAACGGACCTCCGTGCGGGAACTGGAACACGTGTTGATGGAATTGAACGTCCCGGTGGACCTCCTGGACCGGGGGGCCACAGAAGTGGGGGCGACGACAGACCCCCTGACCGCCTACCGGATCATCGCCCAGCACGGCGGGCTGGTCATTGCCGCCCACGCCAACAGCACCCACGGCGTGGCCATGCGCAAGTTCCCCCTGGGCGGGCAGACCAAGATCGCCTGGACCCAGGACCCCAATCTCCACGCCCTGGAGGTGACGGACCTGGAGAGCACCGGCCGCTTCACCACCGCCTCCTTCTTCAGCGGCTCCAAACCGGAATACCCCCGCCGCATGCACTGCATCCAGGGGTCCGATGCCCACCGCCTGAGCCGGGACCCCAAGGATAAGAAACTCCTGGGCGTGGGCGACCGCGTCACCGAGGTCTTCCTGGAGGAGCGGACCTTTGAGGCCCTGAAGGCGGTCTTCCTGGGCCAGGACTTCGCGCTCACGCGCCCTTACAGGCCCACCAAGGAGGCCTTTGACCACGTCCAGGCCGCCCGTGAGCAGGGGCCGAGCATCGTGCAGGCGTTCCACGAGAGCATGGCCAAGCAGGGAGGCAGGTTGCACAAGATCATCTGCGACGTGGCGGCCTTCGCCAACGGACACGGAGGCACCATCTACGTGGGCGTGGGGGCCAACCCGAGCCGCCCTCCCACTGGCGTGGACGACCCCGACGCGGCGGTGGCCACCCTGAAGGCCGAACTGCAGAAGAAGATCACCCCGCCGCTGGAGGTCTCCATAGACGTCCTGGAGTCGCAGGGGCGCAACGTGATCCGCATCACCGTGCCCGAAGGGCCCGACAAACCCTACGCCGTGGACGGCAGCCTGATCTACGTGCGGCAGGAGGCCGAGACCAGCATCGCCGTGCGCGATGAGATCGTGCAGTTGGTCCGGGACGCGCTGACGAGGGCTTCCAAAAAGGAGGAGGAGCAAGAGGCGCGGCTGCCGGAAGAGCCCAGCAAGCCCGCCGAAGAGGCGCGCCCCCTGGAAGGGCTCCCGGTCCCCCCGCCCAAGACCGGCGTGGAGATCGTGGAGACGGTGGAACGCAAAGGCGTGCTGTACCACACCCTGCGGGACCTGCGCAACGGCCACCTGGTGAAGAACGTCACCCGCTCGTCGGCGCGCCGCCTGTGGCGGTACGCCATCACCCAGCACGAGACCAACCCGGTGGACGAGAGCAAGATCAAATGGCGGGCCAACATCGGGCTCCTGCGGTCCCACACCAGGGGCGGCAAGAGGCGGTACGACTTCGTGCAGCAGG
>DAOTYM010000538.1:0-11830 GCA_034434775.1 Anaerolineae bacterium
AGGGGCAATCCATGAATTGCCCCACCCCTTCCAGCCGCCGATTCAAATCGGGGCTCACGCCTGCGCCGACGCCGTCCCCGTAGGGGGACGGCCCCCAGGGGCGAGGCAGGCCGCGCCCCTGCGCACCTCACCCACCCCCGGCCTTCGGCCTCCCCCTCCCTCTCCATCAGCGATGGAGAGGGAGGGGGCTGGGGGGTAGGTGAGGTTTGTAGGGGCAATTCATGAATTGCCCCTACGGACCAAGGGCGATGCGCGAATCGCCCCTACAGGCTCACCCCCGGAGCGGGGCAACAAGGGGCGCGGCGAGTTGACAATTCTCCCCCAAGGGGGTATAATTGCCGACGGTTGCCCCCGTGGTGGAATTGGTATACACAGCAGGTTGAGGGCCTGTGCCCGGAAGGGCGTGCTGGTTCGAGTCCAGTCGGGGGCACTGGCGCACGCGGACCCCCTTGGAAGCGTGCCATCAGCGGGGCTACAAGGGCGTAGCCCCGCTTTGCTTTGCCCAGGTCCCGGACAACGAGGCTTCCTACCTTGAATGAGGGTGAAGAGAGTGGTAAAATGCCCTGGGCCAGTGGAGCACCTTCCAAGCGCTCAAAGGAGAGGGACATGGGTGACCAGGAAGCAGAAGCACAAGCGAAAGCCGCTGTGGTAGACCAACGGAAGCGCAAGGCAAAACTGCCCAGAGGCCGGGTGACCGTGTTTGACAACTGGTGCAAGGGCTGCGGGCTGTGCATCGCTTTCTGCCCGGCCCAGGTCCTGGAGGCCGGCGAGGAAGGCCACCCCGTGGTGGCCCATCCAGAGCGCTGCACTGCCTGCCACTGGTGCGATACCCATTGCCCAGACCTCGCCATCCTCGTGGAAGACCTCCCCCAAGGGGAGGACGAAGGAGATTAGACATGGCTGTGCAACTTCTGCAGGGGAACCAGGCCTGCGCCGAAGGAGCCATTGCCGCGGGCTGCCGCTTCTTCGCCGGGTACCCCATCACTCCAGCCAGCGAGATCGCCGAGTGGATGGCCCGCCGGCTCCCCCCTCTGGATGGGGTTTTCATCCAGATGGAAGATGAGATCGCCAGCCTGGCTGCCGTCATCGGGGCCTCCGTCGGAGGGATGAAGGCCATGACCGCCACCAGCGGCCCAGGCTTCTCGCTGATGCAGGAGCACATCGGCTACGCCGCCATGGCCGAGATCCCCTGCGTCATCGTCAACGTCCAGCGCCTCGGCCCCAGCACCGGCCAGCCCACCAGCCCCTCCCAAGGGGATGTGATGCAGGCCCGCTGGGGCACCCATGGCGACCACCCCATCATCGTCCTCACCCCCTCCTCCGTCCTGGACTGCTTCCACCTGACGGTGAAGGCGTTCAACTTCGCCGAGCGGTTCCGCACCCCGGTGATCCTCCTCTCCGACGAGGTGGTGGCCCACATGCGGGAGCCCGTGGAACTCCCGGACCCCTCCACCCTGGAGATCTGGGACCGGGTCCGTTCCGACGTGCCGCCGGAATGGTACCGGCCCTACGCCGAAACCCCTTCCGACGTGCCACCGCTGGTCCCCTTCGGCGAGGGCTACCGCTACCACATCACCGGCCTGTACCACGACATCTCCGGCTTCCCCACCCAGCGCCTGGACGAGATCCAGCCCTGGGTGGAGCGGATCTTCCGCAAGATCAACCGCAACCGGGACAAGATCACCCTCTTCCGCAGCGAGTGGGTGGAGGATGCCCGGGCGGTGGTGGTGTCGTACGGGGCCTCGGCACGGGTGGCCCGCGAAGCGGTGCACATCGCACGCGAACGGCAGCACCGCAAGGTGGGCTTTCTGGAACTGCAGACCCTGTGGCCCTTCCCCGAGGAACTGGTGGAGCGAGTGGGGAGGCTCGCCCGGCGCATCGTGGTGGTGGAGATGAACCGGGGCCAGATCGCCCGCGAGGTGGAGCGGGCCGCGGGCCTCAGGAAGGTGGTGCGCGTCCTCAGGGCAGATGGTGAACTCATCCATCCCGACCAGGTGCTGGAGGCCCTGTGACCTCCAGAGCGGTTTGCGAAAGGGCAACGCGGCGATGAAGACAAGACAAGAGACGACCGTCTACAAGTACCTGCGACATCGGAAGAAGTTCCCCAACGTCTGGTGCGCTGGCTGTGGCATCGGCATCGTCATGGGGACCCTGATCCGCGCCATAGATGCCCTGGGGCTGGACCAGGACAAGGTGGCCATCCTCTCTGGCATCGGGTGCTCGGGGAGGATGCCGGTGTACATGGACTTCAACACCATGCACACCACCCACGGCCGCGCCCTGGCCTTCGCCACGGGGTTGAAACTGGCCCGGCCCGACCTGCACGTCATCGTCGTCATGGGCGACGGGGATGCCCTGGCCATCGGGGGCAACCACTTCATCCACGCCGCCCGCCGCAACATTGACCTCACGGCCATCGTGGTGAACAACGAGGTCTACGGGATGACGGGAGGCCAGTACTCGCCCACCACGCCCCTGGGGGCACGGACCGCCACCGCCCCCTACGGCCACATTGAGCAGCCCTTCCCCATCACGGAACTCTCCATCGCCGCCGGCGCGGCCTTCGTCGCCCGGAGCACCGTCTACCACGTCCAGGAACTCCAGCGCTTCATAGAGAAGGCCATCCAGAAGAAGGGGTTCTCGGTGGTGGAGGCCGTCTCCTACTGCCACACCACCTTCGGCCGGGCCAACAGCCTGGGCACCGCCGTGGACATGATGCGCCGGCTCAAGGAGATAGCCATCCCCCTCGCGGCCTGGGAGCGCCTTCCCCAAGAGGAACGGGCCGGCAAGATCCCGCGCGGCATCTTCCACGACGAGGAGAAGCCGGAGTACACAGACCTGTACCGCGACCTGGTCCGCCGGGCCAAGGAGGTGGTGAGGGCCCAGATGGAACAGAAGGCCCAGGAGCAGGAACGGGAGAGGCAGGAGAAGGAGGCGGTGCTCCATGAAGGGTGAACGGTGTCCGGCCTCGCGCTACGAGATCCGGCTGGCTGGGGAGGGGGGCCAAGGGCTGATCCTGGCGGGGATCATCCTCGCCGAGGCCGCCGCCCTCTACGAAGGGTGCAACGTGGTGCAGACCCAGGCCTACGGCCCAGAGGCCCGGGGAGGGGCCAGCAAGGCGGAAATCATCCTCTCCAAGGGCCCCATCTACTACCCCAAAGTCCTCCTGGCGGACCTGTTCCTGGCCATGAGCCAGCAGGCCTTTGACAAATACTGCTACGAGGTCAAGGAGGACGGCCTCATCGTCGTGGACTCCACCAAGGTGGGGCGGGTGTACACGAGCAGGGCCTACCAGGTCCCCATCACCGCCCGCGCCGTGGAGACCACGGGGACGCCGGTGACCGCCAACCTCTTCGCCCTGGGGCTCATCATGGGCCTTTCCAAAGCCGTCTCCCGGGAGGCGCTGGAACAGGCCGTCGCGGCGCGCGTGCCCCCCGCCACGCGGGAGGCCAACCTCAAGGCCCTGGCTTTCGGGTTCGCCGAGGCCGAGCGCGTCGCCGCGGAACAGGAAAAGGAGCGGAAGAGCCCCAGGCTGGACGACTGGTACAAGGAGATGGCCCCGAGACGCCTGGAATAGCGCGCTCCAGGGGCATGGATAGGTGGGGATGGAGCGGAAAGCCCTGCACACCGACACGTGGCTCCAGGCGCTGCCCGCAGAGGTGCAGAAGGCGCTGGACCTCCTCCGAAGAGGGGGCATCCAGACCTGGCTGGTGGGCGGTTCGGTGCGGGACCTCCTCCTGGGCCGGGCCACCCACGACTTTGACTTCGTCGTGGAGGCAGACGGTCTGGAGGTGGCCCGCCAGGTTGCCAACGCGCTGCGCCGGCCCTTCTTCATCCTGGACGGGGACCGCCGTTTCGGCCGTGTGGTGGCACGGCACGCCGGACAGCCCATCTATTTGGACTTCGCCCCCCTCACGGGCGGCACCCTGGAGGCCGACCTGCGCCAGCGGGACTTCACCGTGAACGCCCTGGCCCTGGACGTGGCCCAGGACCCGCCGGAACTTGTGGACCTGGTGGGCGGTCTGGAGGACCTGCGGGAAGGCCTCCTCCGCGCCGCATCGCCCACCGCTTTTGATGCCGACCCCGTGCGCATGCTCCGCGCCGTGCGCTTCTGCGCCGAACTGGGCTTCCGCCTGGACCCGGCGACGGAGGCCCTGATCCCGCCGCGGGCGGGATCGCTCGGGCGCACCTCCTGGGAGCGCATCCGGGACGAGATGTGCCGCCTCCTTGCCCCGGCCGGCGCCCGGGACCAGGTGGCCTCCCTGCACCGCCTGGGCCTCCTCGCGCCGGTCCTCCCGGAGGTGGCCGCGCTGGAAGGCGTGCAGCAGTCCCCTCCGCACCGGCACGACGTCTTCCGCCACACCCTCCAGGTCCTGGCGGAACTGGAGGCAGTCCTGGCCCTGGTCGGAGCGGGGGACGCGCCGCCGGGCCCCGAGGCCCCGCCCTGGGCCTACGAGGGGCTCGGGGCGCGCCTTGAGCCGTTTGCCGAAGGTCTGCGGGAGCACCTCGCCCAGCCCAGCGGCTTCGGGCGGAGCCAGGCCCTCCTCCTGAAGTGGGCCGCCCTCCTCCACGATGTGGGCAAGTCCCAGTGCCAGTCCCGCGAGCCGGATGGGCGCATCCGTTTCCTCCAGCACGACGCGGCCGGGGCGCGGATGGCCCGCAAGGTAGCCCTCCGCCTGCGCCTGGATCGCCGCGAGGTGGAGCCCCTGCAGACGGTGGTCCAGCACCACATGCGGCCCTCGCTCCTGGCAGAAGAGCCCCAGGTCACTGGGCGCGCCATCTACCGCTACTTCCGCGACACGGGGGAGGCGGGGGTGGGGACGGTGCTCCTCGCCCTTGCCGACCACCTGGCCACCAGGGGGCCAAACCTGCAGCCCGATCGCTGGACGCGCCGGCTGGACCTGGCGGCGCGCCTCCTGGAGGCCTACTTCCTGCGGCGCGAGGAGGCCGTTGCCCCCCCGCGCCTGGTGCGCGGGGAGGACCTCCTGGCCCTGGGCGTGCCCCAGGGCCCTCAGATCGGCGCCCTCTTGGAAGCCCTGCGCGAAGCCCAGGCCGAGGGCGCGGTGACGACCCGGGCGGAGGCGCTGACCTGGCTTCGGGAGCGGCTCGCCTCCGCCGATGCAGGGAGACAGGGCAAGGGGTCCACACAGGCACCTTGAGGACCAGGCTTTTCAGGAGGATGGACACCCCGTGGACTGGCGCGATCTGGAAGTCCAGGTGGCGGTGGCCAAGATCGGCAAGCACGCCACGCCGGAGAGCGGCGACACCGTGGAAACGGTGGAGCGGCCCCACGGCGGCCTCTCGGTGGTGGTGGCGGACGGCCAGCGCAGCGGCCGCAGCGCCAAGGCCATCAGCAACGTGGTGGTGCGCAAGGCCCTGACCCTCCTGGCCGAGGGCGTGCGCGATGGCGCGGCGGCCCGGGCCGCCCACGACTACCTGCGGACCTACCGCTCTGGCCAGGTCTCGGCCACGCTGAACATCATCTCCGTGGACCTGACCACGGGCTCCCTGGTGGTCTCCCGCAACAGCGACTGCCCAGCCATCCTCCTGCGGGAAGGCCGCGTGCACCTCCTGGACGCTCCCAGCGAGGCGGTGGGCATCCACCCCCGCACCCGCCCCGTCATCACGGAAGTGGCCCTGGAGCCGGGCCTCGGCGCGGTGGTCTTCACCGACGGCATCGCCCACGCCGGACACCCCACCGGGGGGACCTGGGACGTCGCGGCTTTCGTCCAACAGCGCCTGGATGCCGGCACCGAGACCGCCCGTGCCCTGGCCGATGCACTGCTGGAGGAGGCCCTGCGCCTGGACCAGAATCGGCCACGCGACGACATGACGGTGGCCGTGGTCTGGGTGCTGCCGAGCCGCTCTGGAGACAAAATCCGCCGCCTGGAGGTCAGTTTCCCCCTGGGTTCCCATTGACCTAGCGGAGGTGGGGATGCGCATCGCCCTGGCAGGTCCCTGTGGGTCGGGCAAGAGCGCGCTGGCCGAACGGCTGCGGCAGGCCGGGTACGAGGCCTCCCCGGTGGCCCAGGAACACTCCTACGTGCCCGACATGTGGCAACGCGTGGCCCGGCCCGATGTCCTCATCTACCTGGATGCCTCCCTGGAGACCATTCGGCAGCGGCTGGGGTGCTCCTGGGAGGAGCGCTGGCTGGACCTCCAGCGCCAGCGCCTTTGCCATGCGCGGGAGCACTGCGACCTCTACCTCTCCACCGATGGCAAGACCCTGGACCAACTCACGGAGGAAGTGCTGCGCTTCCTGGCTGGGCTGCAGGGCCGCCGCGCCTGAGAGGAGCAAGGTAGGGGCGATTCATGAATCGCCCCTACAGACCTCACCCACTCCCTTCCCCCTCCCTCTCCATCAGCGGATGGAGAGGGAGGGGGAGGCCGAAGGCCGGGGGTGGGTGAGGTGCACAGGGCGCGGCGTGCCTCGCCCCTGTAGGCCGTCCCCCTGTTTGAGCCCCGATTTGAACCGGTGGCCGGGCAACGCCGTCAACGAATGGAGAACGAATAAACGAATTCGCTTGCGCCCGCGCTGGGTCCATTCGTTTATTCGTTGGCCCATTCGTTGACGGCTCCTCTTCAGGAGGTGTGGGGACTGACCTCCCGTGTGCCGCCTCTCTGCGGTTGAAACCGCCCCCTAAGGTAGGGGCAATTCATGAATTGCCCCTACCCAAAAGAGGTGGTTCAAGGATGGCGTGTTGAGGGATACATGAGAGTGTGTGAGAACCAACCGCACAGAGGATTGACGCGGGGGGGTCCCGATATACAATAGGTTCAGACGGTTTACGTCCGATTGCAGGTGCGTTAGCGCCAACCCTGGGAGATGTGCGGATGCCGTGGCCTCGCTCTCGGCACGATTCTAGAGCCAGAGATCGGAGGTGCCAATATGCTGAATCTATATTGGAAGTCGCGTGATCAGACGCGCAGTCTGGCCGAGAAGCCGTTCGCGTCTGAATCTGAGTTGGAGCGGTATATACTGGACAATCAGGAAATCCTGGGGGGTGATGTCTACATCATCTTCCGCCAGATTCGCACTGGCTCCAAACAGGGGATTCCTGATATGTTGGGGGTGGATCAGGATTCACGCGTATGCATCATAGAGATCAAGAATGAGGAAGCCGGTGAAGATATTCTACCGCAAGCACTGGGATACGCGATTTGGGCCGAAACGAACCCGGACTCCATAAAGGCGATTTGGTTGGAGAGCAAGAAAAAACCCGAGGGCATTCAGCTTGATTGGGAGAACCTGGATATTCGCATCATCTTGATTGCTCCCTCCTTCAAGAGCGCCGTGCCCCGCATGGCGGGTAAGATAGGTTACCCTGTTGATCTAGTGCAGGTAAGACGTTACTGTTTTGAAGAGGAAGAGTTCATAACCGTTGAGGTCCTAGAGTCCGAACTTCCACGTAAGGCAGGGGTGACCAAAGTTCTGGGTGAGTGGGACTGGGACTTCTACGAGTCTGAGCATGGGAAGGAAGCAACAGCACAGTTCCGCAACGCAGTGCAAGCAGTAGCCAAGCTGGTAGCGGAGCAAGGGTGGGATTTGCCATACAATTTGAACAAATATTATACTGGCTTCAAGATCGGCAATAGAGTAGTTTTCAGTGTGGCGTGGGGCGGGACATATGCATGGAACTTGAGGTTCAAACTACCTGAAGACATTGCCAAAGGTTTCAAGGGCCAACTGTGGGAGTTTCAGAGGTACGATAGCAGCTTTCACGAGGCAGTGTTCCGGCCTCTCAAACCGGATTCACCCGATATTTCAGAACTGAAGTCACTGTTTGTTGAAGCGTATCAGTATGTTTCTGGGCGTAAGTAATTGAGGTTTTCCAAGATTCTCTGCTGCGGAACCAGCGACTGAACCACAAGCGTTCGGGAGCTCCTTGCTATGAACAGTACCATTCTGGAAGTCGCGCTTGGCGCTCTCATTGCGATAATCCTTACTATAGGGACAGAGTACCTTCGCAAGCCCAAACTGTCATTGCGCATAGCACCGCCTGAGGACAGAGCATATCAAGGTAGGGTGGCTAAACATGCCCGTTTCTTAGGCATAGAAGTATCAAACGCTCCCTTGCCCCGGATTGCGCGGTGGATGATGCGGAACGCCGCTCTCCAGTGTCACGGTTATATTACCTTCCACCACCTTGATGGTCAGAATGTATTCGGACGTTCTATGCCTGTTCGGTGGAGTAGCGCTCCTGAACCTATCCCCATGATACTTACTTTAGGTCATCAACAGATCCTGATAACCGATCCTGCTAGGTTTACCCTATCTCCTCGCGTTGATATCTATCCAGGTGAGAGCGAGAGATTGGATGTTGCAGCGAAGTTTGACGAAGATGAATTCTGCTACGGCTGGAGCAATGAGAGCTACTTTTCAACTCCTCATTGGCGAAATCCGAATTGGGAACTTCCTCCGGGCCGTTACCTTGTAAAAGTGGTTGTAGTTTCTGCAGGCGAAAAATGTACAGGCATCTTTCGTCTAATTAACTTAGAATTGCCCTTGCCTCATGACAAAGTGTACGGATAGGTGCGTCTAACACCGGCATCTGTCTGACGCCACTCCCGCTGGATTTCACGGGGCAGGTGAGGCGAGGGCCATTGGGTGGTTAGTTGCAAAGATAGGCAGGTGGGCCAGGGGGAGGGCCATCAACGAATGGGCCAACGAATACACGAATGGCTTGCGCCCGCGCCGAGCCCATTCGTTGACGGCGCAGGCAAAGCGAGGCGAAGATACCCCTGTGCACATGGTCCTTGCAACGGAGCAACAGGGGAAAACGGTAGAGCGGCTTTCAGGCGCAGCCAAGGATTTGCGCGGATCGCGCACACGTTGCGCGGTCAAGGAGGGGGGCTATGCGCAAGCATGTTCACTGCCTACGCTTGGTTTTGTGGGTGTGGGCGATCCTCGCTGCTTCAGCGTGTCAAGTCTCGCCGCCCGCTACTCCTATCCCCACCCCAACTCCAGCCGTGGTGTCATCTCCAGAGGCTGAGGCTTGGGTCTCGCCGCCCGCTGCTCCTATTCCCACCCCAACCTCAACCCTGATGCCATCCCCAACGGCTGAGGTTGTATTACCGCCCACTGCTCCCATCCCCACCTCAGTCCCAACTATAACGCCACCCCCAGAGGCGCAGGCTGCTGAGAAACTGCCCCCTGAGGGTTGCGTTGAAAACTTGGGCAAAATCGTCTTCTCATACGACCCCCGGGATATGCAGTCTGTCCATTACGGCATTTACCTGATGGATGCCGACGGCGGCAATAAAATCCGCCTGTCGAGCCCTGAAGCCAAGAACGACACGATGCCGGCGTGGTCGCCCGAGCGCTGCAGAATTGCCTTCGTGAGGTTCACCGGGACGCGGAAAGGCGAAGATGATATCTACGTGATGTCGGCGGATGGAAAAACGATCCGCCGCCTGACCACTGACCCGGGGAGAGACACGTTCCCAGATTGGTCCCCTGACGGCAAACAGATTTCCTTCATTTCCGATAGAGATGGTTCCCGCAACCTGTTTGTGATGGATGCCGACGGTGGGAATCAGCGGCAACTGACCAATCAACAGCAATTGCCAAGAACTGCGAGGGGATATGTCCAGTGGCAGCAGTGGTCTCCGAAGGGGGATGAGATTGCCTTTACATACAACGCAGGGGAAGGCCAGGGTACCGATATATACGTTATCCGCCCGGATGGGAGCGGCTTGCGCCTGTTGGTTAAATCCCATGGGATGGAGCCTGCCTGGTCCCCAGATGGAAGTAAGATTTATTTCTTGTCCAATTTTACTGGCTATGTGGAGATCTGGGTGATCAACCGCGATGGAAGCGAACTCAAACAGATCTCCCACTTTCAAAACAGTCTTCCCGACCACTCCCTGCGGGTCTCTCCTGACGGGAAGCAGCTCGCTTTTTATGGGACCGGACCCGAGGTTGGCCAATACGGCACAGAGATCTACGTCATCAACGCGGATGGTTCCGGATTGAAAAACATCTCCCACGAAAAAGGGCAGGACGAATGGCTTGACTGGTAACGAATGGGCCAACGAATACACGAACGGCTTGCGCCCGCGCCGAGTGCTGGACCACAATAAAAAATTCCGTTTTCGGCCGTGCAGGTCACGGTTGCAGTCTCATAGGGGCGCACGGCCGTGCGCCCCTACCCAGGATTACATATCGTCAAGAACCACCGTGGCGTAGTACTAGGGGAGCACGCTGATGCACCGCCCCTTGGAAGGCGTCCGGGTGCTGGACCTCACACAACTCCTCCCCGGCCCCTACTGCACCATGGTCCTGGGGGACCTGGGGGCCGACGTGGTCAAGGTGGAGCCCCCCAGCGGCGGCGACCCCATGCGCCGAGTCCCCCCGTGGGTGGGGGAAGAGAGCGCAGCCTTCCTGGCCGTGAACCGCAACAAGCGCAGCCTGGCCGTCAACCTGAAGCGCCCCGAGGGGCGGGACCTCCTCCTGCGCCTGGCGGAGGGCGCGGATGTCTGGGTGGAGGGGTTCCGGCCGGGGGTGATGGCCCGCCTGGGCCTGGGGCCAGAGGACGTCCGGGCGCGCAACCCACGTTGTATCTATGTCTCCCTCTCGGGATACGGCCAATCAGGCCCTTACCGCACGCGCCCGGGGCACGACATCAACTTCGCTGCCCTCTCGGGGATGCTCCACGCCCTCTACGGCCCCTCGCCCCGGCTGCCAGCCGTCCAACTGGCGGACATGGCAGGCGGCGCCCTGTGGGCAGCGGTGGCCATCCTGGCAGCCTTGGTGCGCCAGCGGACCACCGGCCAGGGATGCACCCTGGACCTGAGCATGGCCCACGGAACCCTGGCCCTCCTCGCCCTGCCGGCGGCCGTGCACCTCAACCCCACCGCAGGCCGCCCGTTCCTGGAAGAGGCCCTCACCGGCGGCTGGCCGGGATACCACCTCTACCGCACCAAGGACGGCCGGTTCCTCTCCCTGGGCTGCCTGGAGCCCCCCTTCTGGGCCGACCTCTGCCGGGCCCTGGACCGTGAGGACCTCCTCCAGGCCTCGGAGGACGACGGGGCGCGGCGAAAGGCCCGAGAGGCCCTGGAAGCCCTCTTCGCCACGAGGACCCGCGACGAATGGGTCCAGTTCTTCCGCGAGCGGGACCTCCCCTGCGAACCCGTGCTCACCCTGGAGGAAGCCCTGGCCCACCCCCTCTTCGCCTCCCTGCTCCTCGCGGTGGACCACCCCACCGCGGGCCGCGTCTATCAACTGGGCCTGCCCTTCTGGGAAGGGGCAGAACCCCCGGCCCACCGGCCGCCGCCGCGCCTGGGCGAGCACACAAGGGAGGTGCTCCTGGAAGCGGGGTACGGGGAAGGGGAAATCGCCGACCTGCTGGCCCAGCGCATCCTCGGGGAGCCGGGGCCGCGAGGGGACCTCTGACGCTCAGCGGCCCACCCTCACCCAGTTCACCTGCACCACCTGCCGGCCAATGCTCCCCACCTCGCACGGCTCGGCCGTGGTCTTCACCGTCGCCACCTCGGAGATGAGGCGGCCGTCCACCGGGTCCACCAGGGCCAGGTGCCAGATGCCCTCTTTCGGCTTGTTGTCCAGGTAGACCTCGTAGTACCCTGCCCCGTTGGGGCCGGTGGGGCCGTCGGTCTGGACCAGGGGAGCCGTGTAGCCCCAGTCGTTCCACAGTTTGACGAGGATGCCGGCCACCGGGTCGCCGAACTCATCGTAGACGTAGCCGAAGACCTTGGTCATGCTGCAACTGGGCGAGTAGCGCGCCTCGCCCCGCTGCCGGTATTGGGGGGTGGGGGTGGCCGTGTAGGTCGGCGTCGGCAAGGGGGTGGAGGTGGGCGGTTCCGTCGGCGT
>DAOTYM010000539.1:0-5719 GCA_034434775.1 Anaerolineae bacterium
GGCTCAGGCGGGCCAGCCGCTGGGGGGTTGGCGCTTCCAGGTTGGTGGAGATGCGGTTGGCCAGGGCCGCTGCCTGCTCCACCTGGTCCTCCCGAGCACCGGGCAGGATTTTGAGGTGGACGTAGCCGCGGAACTCGTAGCGGTGGCGCAGGACCTCCACCGTGGCGATCATGCGGTCCATCTCGCGGACTGGGTCCATGCCCACGCCGGAACTGAGGAAGAGGCCGTCCACCAGGCCGGCCCGCCACATCTGGTCAAAGCAGCGGGCCAGTTCCTCTGGCGCAAAGGCCGCCCGGCGGACGTCCCGCCCGGCACGGAAGGCGCAGTAGGCGCAGTCGTTGCGGCAGACGCTGGAGAGGAGGACTTTCAGCAGCCGGATGCGCTGGCCGTTCGGGAGGAGGGCGTGGGAGATGTGCTGGGTCAGGTCGCGACGGCCCTCAGCGGGCACCTCCTGCGCCTCCGCCCCACAGAGGTCGTGCTCTGCCCCTGCGCTCAGGAGCGCCAGTTTCGCCTCGGTATCCACCCGGCACCTCCCTGTCTCAGGGACAGTATAGCACAGATGTTCTATTTTGTCAAGGGGGGTGTTTTCCGTGATTGTTCCCTTGCTAGTGGAAATTGACGTGCAATAGAGGTGACAGCCGAGGGAGAGGGGGTGAGGCCTGTAGGGGCGATCCATGGATCGCCCCTACGGACCCCCGACCCAGGGAAGGGGCGGGAGGATGGGAGGGGCGAGGCGTGAGGGGGTGTTTCTACCTCAGCCTGGCAGGAGAGCCTCCCAGGGGAACGCTTCCCACCCAGCCTCCCCTCTCTCCACGGCGTGCGCCGCCCGGGCGAACGCGGCCCGGAAAGCCGCGTTCGCCTCCCGGAGGGTGCTTTCCGCGTCCATGCCCCAGGCCTGGGCCAGGGCCACAGCCCCGAAGAGGAGGCGGGCCAGGTAGCGCGCTCGGTCCTCCGGGGTATCCTGGGGCCTCTGCCCCGCCTCCCGCGAGAGCCAGGCCAGGGCCTCCTCTGCCGTGGGGAGGGCCGGCCCCACCCGCGCTGCCCGCTTCTGGTACGACTGGCACTGGGCCAGGGCCGGCAGGGTCCTGGGCACGCCGTTGAGCATGTCGGCAAAGCCCCGGTCCCCCCGCTCCCGCCGCTTGGTCTCCTCCCAGTTGCGCACCACTTCGCCGGAGCCGGAGACCTCCACCTCGCCGAAAACGTGGGGGTGGCGCCGCACCAGTTTCTGGACGATGCCAGCCACCACCTCCGGCGACCGGAACTCCCCCTCGTCGGCGGCGATCTGCACCTGCAGGCAGACCTCCAAGAGGAGGTCGCCCAACTCCTCCCGCAGTTTCTCGGGATCCCCCTCGTCTATGGCCTGCAGGACCTCGTACGCCTCCTCCAGGAGTTCCGGCCGCAGGGAGGCATGGGTCTGTTCCCGGTCCCAGGGGCACCCCTCCGGCGCGCGCAGGTGCGCCACCACCTCCTGCAGGGCGAGCACCGACCCAGGGCCCGCCAGGGGCGGCACGAGCAGGCACGTCAGGTGGTCCAGGTCCGGCTGCCGGTCCAGTTCGTAGAGGGGGAACTGGCGCACGGTGGCCTGGGGCGTGCCCGCGGCCCGCACGAGGGCCACCGGATGCTCGTCCGGGTAGCAGGCCATGAGGGTCAGTTTGACGTCGCTCGCCACCAGGCGGCTGTAGAGTTGCCCCACCAGGACCGGCCGTTCCAGGACGACCTGGGGGTGGTGCTGGCGGGCCAGGTCCAGGGCATCCACCACCTGCACCCCCTCCAGGGGGTCCAGGGCCAGGGCGGAGAAGGTCGGCTCCAGGAAACTGAGCCCTTCCACGATGCGGACCGGGAGGCCGGCCTCTCGAGCCAGGGCCAGGATGCGGCGCGTGGTGGCCTCGCCCACCCACGGATGGCCCGGCACGGCGTAGAGGACCCCCTGGGGCCGCCGGCCCAGGTCCAGCACCCGCTGCGCGATGGCTTCGTAGGCCTCGTCAAAGGTCGCGGCCGTCTCGTACAGGTCGTCAAAGGAGTGGAGGCGGAGCCCGCGGGGGAGCCCCTCCACGGTGGGGTGGCGTGCCGTGCGCAAGTAGACCTCGTCGGCGGCCTCCAACAGGGCCCAGGCTTCGCGCGTCAGGAGCCCGGGGTCGCCCGGCCCCAGCCCCAGGATGGTGATGTGCATGGTGGTTCCCTCCCTCTGGTCTCTCGGGTCCAAGCGAAGGCGCTGGCCCGCGGCCCATTATAGCCGGCTCCGCTGGCCTGGCAAGAGGCAGGGCATGCCTCGCCCCATGGGCCGTCCCCGCGGTGGACAGCGTCGGCGCAGGCCGACGCCTCGCTTGAGCCCCGATCTGAATCGGTGGCTCGTCCATGCGAGGCCGGTTGACGCCCCCCAGGGCTTGCGGTACAATGCCCCAGGGGGAATTCCGTGGGGATCATCACGCTTACCACAGACTTCGGCCTGGAAGACGCCTACGTGGCAGCCATGAAGGGGGTGATCCTGGGCCTGGCACCTGACGCAGTGTTGGTGGATGTCTCGCACCAGGTGCCCCCCCAGGACATCCTGCACGCGGCCCTGCTGCTAGAGGCCATCCTACCCCATTACCCCCCGCAGGCCATCCACCTCGTCGTGGTGGACCCCGGCGTGGGCACCGAGCGCCGCCCCATCGCCATCCGCACGGAGCGGGGTTTCTTTGTCGGCCCGGACAACGGCGTGCTGACGCCCGCGCTGGACCTCCCGGGGGACAAAACCGTCGTCCACCTCATGGAAAGCCGCTTCTTCCGCCAGCCTGTGAGCCGGACCTTCCACGGGCGGGACCTCTTCGCGCCCGTGGCCGCACACCTGGCACGGGGCGTGCCCCTGGAAGCAATGGGCCCCCGCATCGCCGACCCGGTGCGCCTGGGCCTCCCGAAACCCGTGCCCGCGGGCCCTGGCACCTGGCTTGCGGAGGTCATCCACGTGGACCGGTTCGGCAACTGCATCACGAACCTCAGGGCCGAAGACCTGGACGGCCCGCCAGAGGCCTGGACCTTTGAGGTGGCGGGGCACCTGCTGCGGGGCCTCAAGCCCACCTACGCGGCCGTGCCGGAGGGCGCGCTCCTGGCCCTGGTGGGGTCCAGTGGGCGGGTGGAGGTGGCCCAGCGCAACGGCCACGCCGCCCGCACTCTGGGCCTGGGACGGGGAGCGCGCCTCGTGGCCCGGCGGGCCTTCGGGCCGGCCGGCCCTCCAGACTTTTGAAGGAAGGGAAAAAGACGCGATGGAACGCTTGGTCATTGAGGGAGGGTATCCCCTCCAGGGGACCGTCCACCCGAGCGGCAACAAGAACGCGGCCCTGCCTTTGCTTGCCGCCTCGCTCCTGACGGACGAACCCCTGGTCCTGGACAACGTGCCCAAGATCCGAGATGTGGAGACGATGTGCGCGCTCCTGCGCGCCTTGGGCGTGGAGGTAGAGGAGACGGGCGACCACCAACTGACCCTCCAGGCCCGCCGCCTGCGCCGCGCGCCGCTGGACCCGGAACTGTGCCGCCAGATCCGGGGCTCCATCCTCCTGGCAGGGCCCCTGTTGGCGCGCCAGGGGGAGGTGCAGGTGCCGCTGCCAGGGGGCGACGTCATCGGGCGGCGGCGCTTGGATACCCACCTCCTGGCCCTGAGCGCCCTGGGGGCTACGGTGGAGGAGAACGGCGGGTCCACCCTCACCATGCGCGCCAGCCGCTTGGTCGGCACGGACATCCTCCTGGACGAGGCCAGCGTCGCCGGCACCGAGAACGCGCTCATGGCGGCCGTTCTGGCCGAGGGCACCACCGTCCTCCGCAACGCGGCCTCGGAGCCCCACGTGCAGGAACTGGCCCGCGCCCTCAACCAGATGGGCGCACACATTGAGGGGATCGGCTCCAACACCCTGGTGGTGCGCGGCGTCCCGCGGCTCCACGGCACCCGCTGGCGCATCGCCCCAGACCACATTGAGGTGGGCTCCTTCATCGGGCTCGGGGCCGTGACCCCGGGGGAGATCGTCATCAAGGACGCCGGGGTGGAGAACCTGCGCATGATCAACCTGGTGATGGGCCGCCTGGGGGTCCGGGTGGAAATCCGCGGCGACGACGTGGTGGTGCCCGACGGCCAGGACCTGCGGGTGGTGGACGACGCGCTCCAGGCCATCCCCAAGATAGATGACGGCCCATGGCCCGCTTTCCCCGCGGACATGATGAGCATCGCCCTGGTGGTGGCCACCCAGGCTCGGGGCACGGTCCTCATCCACGAAAAGATGTTTGAGAGCCGCCTCTACTTCGTGGACAAACTGATCGCCATGGGCGCCCGCATCATCCTCTGCGACCCCCACCGGGCGGTGGTGGTGGGGCCGGCCCGCCTGCATGGAGAGCGCCTGGAGAGCCCCGATATCCGCGCCGGCATGGCTCTCCTCATCGCCAGCCTGTGCGCTGAGGGCGAGAGCGTCATCCGCAACATCGGCCAGATTGACCGCGGCTACGAACGGGTGGACCTGAAGTTGCAGGCCCTGGGGGCCCGCATCCGGCGGGAGGGATAGGCCAACCCACCCATGGAAGGGAAAGCCATGCGCAGCCCCACCCCCCGTTGGCTCATCATCTTAGCGGTCGCCCTCCTGGCCTGCTGCGGGTGCCTCGTGGCGTGCCTGGGGCTCGGCGGGTACGCGGGGTACAAGGTGCTGCGGGAGCAGGCGACCTTCCTCCTCCCCGAGCGGATCCCCAGGGACATCCCCGAACTGCACCTGCCCCCCTCCCCGGAGGACGAAGCCGCCCTGGCCCAGGCCCTGGCAGCGGACCTCCCCATCCGCGACCTGGGGGACCTGGCCCGCCGCCTGAAGGGCGTGCCTGCAGAAGCCCTGGCGCCAGCCCGCACGGGACCGCAGGAGCGCTCCCTTGGCGACCGCGAGACCTTCTGGGTGGTGGACCACAGCCGCCCCGACAAGCCCCGCTTCTTCCAGGCCGAGGCCGAACTGCGCTACATCTCCCAGCACGCCTATTTCTGGGTGCAGGTGGACCTGCGCAACCCGCCCGATGAGGCCCAGTTGCAGCGGCAAGGGATGGCCTTTGACGCCATCTACGAGACGAACCACCGGTACTTCGGCTCGGAGTGGTCGCCGGGCATAGATGGCGAGGCACGGGTGCACATCTTCAACGGCCGGGTCCCGGGCGTGGGAGGGTACTTCTCCAGCGTGGACGAGGTCCCCAAGGCCGTCCACCCCCAGTCCAACGAGAAGGAAATCTTCTACGTCAACCTGGACACCCTGACGCCAGGCACGGACCTCTACAGCGCGGTCCTGGCCCACGAGTTCCAGCACATGATCCAGTGGAACCAGAACCGCGGGGAGGACGGCTGGGTGGAAGAGGGGCTTTCGGAACTGGCCATGACCCTGAACGGCTACCCCACCGATGGCTCCGAGGTCGTCTTTGACCTCTTCCCCGACACGCAACTGAACGCTTGGACCGACGAGATGGGCCGCTCACCCGTGCACTACGGCGCCTCGTACCTCTTCGCGGCCTACTTCTACGAGCGGTTCGGCGAGAAGGCCCTGCGCGCCCTGGCCACCGACCCCCGGACCGACATCGCCGGGTTCAACGCTGTCCTTTCGCCCTTGGGCCTGGACTTTGACACTCTCTTCCGCCAGTGGGTTGTGGCCAACATCGTCCCCCGCGAGGAACAGAGGAGGCTCCCCTTCGGCAGCCCCTCCTACGCGCGCCGCCACGGAACGGTCCGCTT
>DAOTYM010000540.1:0-5442 GCA_034434775.1 Anaerolineae bacterium
TGGGGAGCCCCAGGAGCCGGTGCATGGACGGTTTGCGAAGATCTGCATCGACCAGGAGAACCCGGCTACCGGCTGCTGCCAGAGCCATCCCCAGGTTCGCCGCCACCGTCGTCTTCCCCTCTCCCGGCCCCGCGCTTGTCACCAAGATGGCCCGGCGTGGCTGGTCCACACTCGTGAAGCGGAGGTTGCTGGCCAGAATGCGGAATGCTTCCCGCACCAGGGATCGGGAGTGGTCACCTCCAACGGGGGCCAGCTCCTCAAGGTTGGACGTATGGGCGATGGTCCCCAGGCTCGGAGCGCTTATGGCCCTCTCCAGCCTCTCCGGGTCCTTCACCCTGTCGTCCAGATACTCGATGAGAAACGCCGCACCAGTGCCCAGCATCGCCCCCACTGCTGCCGCCAGGAGCACGTTCTGCAGCGTCTTCGGCCGGATGGGCACCGTGGGCACCTCAGCCGGCTCCACGATGGTGAGGGCATCCAGCGAGTTGGCCTCTGCCAGGCGGATGTCCTCGTAGGAGCGCTGCAGGGAGGAATAACTGGTCTCCAATTGGGAAAGCCACAACTGCAGCCGCAGGCGTTCGGCCTGGTCCTCCGCGCTCCCCGAGGTGGCGAGGCCGGCGATGAGGCCCTGGACCTCCCCGATCTGCTTCTCCAGGGCCTCCATCTGGGCGGTCAGCCCTTCCTTGGCCTTGGCGAAGCGCTCGGCCTGCATCTCCTCGTTGAACTGGGCGAAGACCTTGGGGATGGTGTTGGCCAGCGTGGCCGCCAAGGTCGGGTCCGTGTGCTCCACGTCCAGGGTGATGAGTTGGGTGTTCTGCACGACCCGTACGGTCACCAAGCGGGCCAGCGCGTCGGGCGACATGGGGAGGTTCAGTTCCTGGATGACCCGTTCCAGGACCGGCCGCTTGCGCAGGAGTTCGCTGTAGGTGCGGGCCAGACGCTCGCTGAGGGTGAGGGCGGAGAGGTCGGGCGTCAGGCTCTTGTTGGTGGCCTCGTTCACCAGGAGGGTGGCGCTGGCCTGGTACACCGGCTCCTGGTGGCTGCTGACGAGGTACGCGCCCCCTGCAGCGAAGAACGCGCACAGGGCGATGAGCCAGGCCCACCGCCAGAGAAGGGCCAGGTACTCCCGCAGTTCCACTTCGTCAGTCAAGGTTTCCTCTCCTTACGTTGGGCAGGCGCTGCCGTTCCGGCCACCGCCAGGTGGCGGAAAGATAGATGGCGTATGGCTGGGTGGCCTATGGCTGATGGCTTATAGCAGATAGCCTATGGCTGATGGCTTATAGCAGATAGCCTATAGCGTATGGCAATCGGCTCTTGCTCGCCGCCTGACCACACCTTCCGTCACCCGCGATCCGCCATCGGCCATCCGCTACCTGCCATCGGCTATCCGCTATAGGCTATAAGCCATCCGCTATCCGCTATATGCCATGAGCCATCCGCTATCCGCTATATGCCATGAGCCATTCGCTATCCGCTATGAGCCACCCGCCACGGGCTACACGCGGTGCCCGCGGACCGGCTCCAGGCAATCCAGGTCCACCTCGCAGGCCCGCTGCCGGCCCAGGAAGTCCAGGAGGACGCGCACCCGTCCTGAAGGGCTCAGCCCCTTCTGGAAGACGGCCTCCAATCCCATCAGCGGACCGCTGCGGAAGCGGACCCGGTCACCGGGCTTCAGGCCGCCCAGGCTGTCCTCCCGCACCGCCTCCAGCCGCTCCCGCAGGAGGGCGATAGCGGCATCCGGCACCACGGCTGGTTCGCCGCCGAAGCAGACGAGGTGTGTCACGCCCGGCAGCCACTGGAGGGCCGAACGCCCCACCACCGCCAGGTCGGCGCGCACGAACAGGTAGCGCGGGAAAAAGGGGAGGTAGGCACGGCGTCCCCTGCGGCGGCGGGCCGCTCTGCTCAGAGGGAGGTAGGTCTCTAGCCCCCGTTGGCACAGGAGCCCCTGGACCAAGTGCTCCTTGTGGGGTTCGGTGAACAGGACGTACCAACGTAGCATCGCAGTGGATGCTCCTCTCCTCCTCTCCGTGGCCTCTCCTGGCCCTTCCGAGGCGCGTGAACCCGCGCCATGTCCGTCGGACACAGCCCCTCGGGAATTTTTCACCTCTGACAGGGGGGAACCGCAGATGATGAAGAGACCTGGCCGTGGCCTGGGAAGCGGGCTGCGCTGGGCAGGACGCGCCAGGCTACCACCCTTTCGTGGCGTCCAGGCTTTCCAGTTTCTCTATGAAGCGGAGTCGGCCTTTGACTTTGATGAGCCGGACCTCGCCGAAGGGCCCCACGTCCCGCAGGGCATCGTCAATCATCTGGACCTGGCGCGGGGTGAGGCTGTGCAACGTGAGGTGGGAAAGAGGCACTTTCACGGGTTCAGGAAGAGCCTCTCCTTCTGGCGGGCTTGTGGGCTCCACATCCTGTGCGTCCATTCCGGTTGCTCCAAAGCACGCAGAACCGCCCGATCCCGGCCCATAAGAAAACCCCTCCGGGACTCTTTCACCTCTGGCGGGGGAGAGTGGTCTGCCGTTGGACCTTACGGAACCCTTCGCCAGTTCGGCGACACCGCCTTACGCCGGATTCCTGGCAAGTGTGGCCCGCACCGCGGGGACGCGACTTCCGAAACGCAGGGAAGAAGACGGCGGCGACACAGTACAGTTGTTGAAACTGCCCATATAATACCACAAGGGCGGAAAGTTGTCAAATGTGGCAAACTGCAGCCGGGGCCTTCCAGAGCGTCCCGCCCCTGAGCCACATCCCCCATGCCCCTCCGCCAGAACTTTGCAAAGCCCTGAGGTCCAGGCGCGGGTTTGCCCCGTCCCCCCAGGCATGGTATAATCTCGCACCCTTCCTGAGGGAGGATGAGGAGACCTTTGGATACCTATCTCTATCTGGCACAGATCGTCATTTCCATCGCGCTCATCGTGGCCATCTTGCTCCAGGCCAAGGGCGCGACCCTGGGGGGCATCTTCGGCGGCGACGGGGCGACGTTCCGCACACGGCGTGGCCTGGAGAAGACCCTCTACCAGGCCACCATCGGCCTTTCGGTGGCCTTCTTCGCCCTGTCCATCCTCACCGTGGTGCTCACCCGCTAGCCCGGCTGGCCAAGAGGCCAGGCGGCGCTCCTGCGGCAAGCACCCGAACGGCTAGGTGGACTGGGGAAGATGCGTCTCTTTCGGTGGCAACTGGTCATCGCCCTCCTGGGCACCGCGCTGATCGCGGCCGTGCTGGGGTACGCGGCCCTCTCCCTGGCCACGGAGGTGGTGCCCGAACAGGGCGGCACCTTCACCGAGGGCGTCATCGGCAACCCCCAGGCCATCAACCCCATCCTCTGTGGCTACAACCAGGTGGATTGCGACCTGAGCGCCCTCCTCTTCCGGGGGCTGACCCGCCTCAACGAGAGGGGGGAGGTGGTGCCCGACCTGGCCGAGCGGTGGGAGGTGTCCGACGATGGCCTGGAGTACACCTTCCACCTGCGGCAGGGCATCCGCTGGCACGACGGCGCTCCCTTCACCGCCCAGGACGTGGCCTTCACCATCAAAGCGATCCAGGACGCCACCTACGGGGCCGTGCCGCACCTCACCCGCTTCTGGAAGGATATCTCCGTCCTGGTGGACGACGAGGCCACGGTCCGCTTCATCCTGCCGGAACCCCTGGCCCCCTTCCTGGATGCCACGGGCATCGGCATCCTGCCGCGCCACCTGCTGGCCTCGGTGCCGGCCGAGGCCTTCGCCCGTGCCGAGTTCAACACCCAGCCCATCGGCACCGGCCCCTTCCAGGTGGAGGAGGTCTCGGCCCTGCACCTGACCCTCGTGCCCAACCCCTACTGGCCTGGCCCCCGTCCCCACCTGCAGCGGCTGGAGTTCCGCTTCTACCCCGACCCCCAGAGCCTGTTGGAAGCCTACAAGAAGGGCGAAATCCTGGCAGTGAGCCGGGTCTACCCGGACCAGATCCCCGAGGCCTCGGCCCTCCCTAACCTGAACCTGTACCCGGCGCGCCTTTCGGGGTACGTGCTCGTCTACCTCAACCTGAGCGACGCCACCAACCTCCCCTTCTTCGGCCAGAGGGAGGTGCGCCAGGCCCTCCTCTACGCGCTGGACCGCCAGGCCCTGGTGGACGAGGTGCTCAACGGCCAGGGGATCGTGGCCCACGGGCCCATCCTGCCCGACACCTGGGCCTACTGGGACGGAGCAACGCGCTACCCCTACGACCCGGGCCACGCGCAAGAACTTTTGGACGCCGCTGGCTGGGTGGACCGCGATGGGGATGGCATCCGGGAGCGGGATGGCCGCCGCCTGGAGTTCCGCCTGACCACCAACGACGACCCCATCCGGCAGCGCCTGGCCGAGGCCATCGCCGCCCAGTGGCGCAAGGTGGGCGTGGGGGCCACCCCTCAGAGCGTCAGCTTCGCCCGCCTGGTGGGGGAGTTCCTGGCCCCGCGCCACTTTGACGCCGTGCTGGCCGGCCTGGAGTTCTGGGGCGACCCGGACCCCTACCCTCTCTGGCACTCCACCCAGGCCACCGGGCTCGGGCAGAACTACAGCGGTTGGGCCCTGCGGGAGGCCGACGAGGCGATGGAGGCCGCCCGCAGGACCTCGGACCTCCACGAGCGGATCCGCCTCTACCGGCGGTTCCAGGAACTCTTCGCCCAGGAAGTCCCCGCCTTGCTCCTCTACTCCCCCGTCTACACCTACGGCGTGGACGCCAAGGTGCGCGGGGTGCAGGTCCCGCCCCTCAACACCCCTGCGGACCGCTTCACCACCGTGGCCGACTGGTACATGGAGACCAAACGGGTGCTGGTGGGCCTGGGGGGCCGCTGAGTCCACAGGGGCAATTCATGAATTGCCCCTACAAACCTCACCTACCCCCCAGCCCCCTCCCTCTCCATCCGCGGATGGAGAGGGAGGGGAAGGCCGAAGACCGGGGGTGGGTGAGGTCTGCAGGGGCGAGGCACGCCTTGCCCCTATGAGCCATCCCCACGGTGGGCGGCGTCGGCGCAGGCCGACGCCTTGCTTGAGCCCCGATTTGAATCGGTGGCCGAAAATGGCAGGGGCAATTCATGGATCGCCCCTGCCGAACACGCGGGGTAGCCCGCCCAGTTCCCTGAGCGGGCTACCCCAAGCACCCAGAAAGGAGGAAGAAGATGAACAGACGGCCCGTCGCTGTAGCCCCAGCGCTGAGACCGCCGCTCCTGAACCCCGCGCCCTTGCGGGGTTCGCAAGATGATACATCAGGGCCGCCATTTTGGCAAATCGCGGGGGCGGTTTGGACGTGGATCCGGAGGCCCCACCGCAAGGCTCAGGACCAACGCCATCACCTTTCCTCCGCCTCCCGGCGGCGTTCTCGGAGGCGTTCCCGCACCTTCCGCACAAGGGCATCCGGCGTGTAGGGCTTGCGGAGCAGTTCCAAACCTGACGCTTCTATCTCCTCGCTTCGGCTCCGGGCGTCCGG